>JBBQOG010000051.1:0-12818 GCA_038330665.1 Bacteroidales bacterium | reverse complement strand
AAAAAATCAGTGGACGCAGCAATACGCTAACCATTCCGGCAAATGTATCTGGCAACCTGATTATCAGTGAAATGATCAAGGAAACCAACTTTGTCAAGGCAGGTGAAAAGATCAATTATACGATTTCGATTCAGAACCTTGGGAAAGCTCCCGTGACTAATCTGGTCGTAACCGATCCTAATGCAGTTATCCCGGCAAATCAGATTACCAGCCTCGCTGCTTCTGAAACGGTGACCCTCAATGCCAGCCATTTGGTTACACAGGAAGATCTGGATACCGGGTTCATCACCAATTCGGCAACGATCACTGGCAACTTCCAGAATGGTGATAGTTTCAGCACAAAAAGCAACCCGGTTATGATTTATGCTGTTAAGGATCCGAAATTGAAGATCCTCCTGACGGCCATGGAAACCACCTTTAAATCCGCCGGAGATTCGATTCATTTCTCCCTGGTTGTTGAAAACACGGGGAACCGAACGATCTCGGATATTCATCCCGCCTCGCAAAATGATTTGTCCTTTGCGGCTGAGTCACGGTTAACGCTGAGACCAGGTGAAAAGACCAGATTATCTGCTACTTATGCAGTATCCCAGGCCGATCTTGATGCAGGGAAAATTGTGCTGGTGGTCAATACCGAAGGCTATGATCGCGACAATCAGTCGATTGGTGCCTCCAGCCACGAACTAACCGTTCGGGGACTTCAGAATCCTGGGCTCACTACCGTCGCTTCTGCTGCCGAGAACTCTTATGGTCAGCCGGGTGAAGTGATTCATTATGAATTAAATGTTAAAAATACCGGTAATGTCACGCTAATCAGTACAGCAGTCACAGATCCCAATGCAGAGATTTTAACGGTCCGCCCCGTTACGGCTTTACTTCCCGGGGAATCCGTTGTGATCCTGGCTACGCACCTGGTTACACAGGAAGACATTGATGAAGGAGAGGTGGTGTCCACCGCAACCTCCAAAGGTTTCGACCTGAAAGGTAATACCATTGAGAAACCAGGCAACACGGTTACCGTTAAAGCGGTTCAGCAAGTTGAACTGGGTATTTCCAGCCTCTCTTCAAACTCCTCGTACAAGGAGGTTGGAGAGACCATCAGCTTTGCCCTAACCATCAGTAACAAGGGTAATATCAGCCTGTTTAACATAAAAGCCTCGGATCAGGATCTGGTTTTAGAAACCGGATCGTTGCCTGTGAACCTCAAGCCAGGCCAGGTTCTTGCTGTGATGGCGACTCACAAAGTTACCCTTGCCGATCTGGATGCCGGCGAAATCGTCAGTTTTGCCAAAACGTCCGGACAGGATCTGCACGGCAACCATATCGAGGGTGCAGCTAAAAAGCTACGGATACCTGCCGATCAGTTACCGGAACTAAGTACAACGGTCTCAGCAACGGTTAAGAACTACAGTCGGGAAGGAGACCTGATTACGTATGGTGTGGCAGTCACGAATACCGGAAATGTAACCATGACCAATATCTATTTTACAGATATTAAAGGCCTTATCGATTTCAGGCAAACCATTGCCTCACTGGCACCGGGTGAGTCCGATTCCATCAAGGCCAAATACCGGGTAACCACCGATGATGTTAATGCAGGCAAAATTATTACAGCCTGTATAGCACATGGTTCACTGCTCAATACGCAGAAATCAACAAGTGGGCCTAGCAATGAAGTGACAGTCCGGCTTACAATTGACAATTATAATCTAAGCAACTTCCCGAATCCATTTGCGTACGAAACCACCATCTCTTTTGACCTTCCAGAGAAAGGCGATGTGATCCTGAAAATTTATGATGTCACGGGTAAAGAGGTCGGAGTATTCGAAAAACGGGAATATAATGCCGGTAGAAACCTTGTCCATTGGAAAACCATTGACATCCAGCAGGGAACCTATTTCCTGAGTATGGACTATAATGGAGACCAGGCGGTAAAATTAATTGCCATCATCAAATAGAACCTATCGGTAAAACCGCGGAATCGTCCGGGATATTTCTTGGATTTCTTCAATAATCACGCTACATTCATCGGCGAAAATTCTCCGATCACCATTTTTTTGCCAATGAGGTTTTTTTCTGCTCAAAAGTATTATTCAACCATTCTGTTGATATTACTAACCTGTGGGGTTCTTTCCGGCCAGCCCCATCCATCGGGCATGAACTCAAAAATGGTTCTGGATCATTTCGATCCCCTTTATCGGATCGATGCCAGACTCATTAATGGTGATTATTATCAGGACCCTTCACCCGCATCCACAGCCGGAAGCCGGTTCTTTGGGGATTCCGAATGGAAAACCGGATCCGTGGTCATTAATGGGGTAACTTTCGACAACCTGAAAATCCGTTATGATATCTGTGGAAACGAGATCGTACTGAATCTATCGGAATTTACCGGGTCCGGCATGCAAATAGCACTGGACAAAAACCGGATCAGCAGTTTTGTCATGGGTGGATCCCTGTTTATCCCGGAACCTCAGCGTGATCCTAAATCCGGAGTACGGTTTTGCCAGGTACTAACCACCGGTCCACTCACATTGCTGCTTTTGCAAACCAAAACGCTTACCGTTCCGAGCGGTGGGAATACCAGTTACCGCTATGAAACCTTTACCCGAATGACACTCCTGGTTAAAAATGAGTCGATCCGTTATAAAAACCAACGAAGCCTTTTCCAGCTATTCCCTCAGTTGAAACCACAGCTGCAGGAATTTATCCGTACCGAACAGCTGAGGTTCGGGAGCAGGCATCCAGAAAGCCACGCCCGGCTGGTGCAACACTGCAACACCCTTTTAGCTGCATCGGAATGAAAAAATCGGTTGCTGTATTCGTGATCATCGTTTCCGCCTGGATGCAGCTGCAGTCGCAGGATCAACCTACCAGGATTCCCTTGCATATCAGAGAGGTTCCTTTTGTGGAATTTGCGGCCAAACTCCGGGCCGAATCAGGGGTATACATTTATTTTAAACCGGAATGGGTGGCCGGGATTACGATTACTGCTTCCGGTGACAGCATTGATGTCGGCAGATTGCTGACTGAGAAACTGATGCCTCTGGGAATCAATGTCATTTACCAGGGGAATGAGCAGTATATGCTTACCGGTAAGCAGAAGATTTCCGGTTCCGGTTGGTTGCAGGCAACGGGCAATTTGCCGGCAAAGCAGCAATTGAACGATAACGCACTAGAGCAGAACTATTTCGGTCAAATTTCTTATGAAAAATCCGTTACATCGGTCATCATTGGTAAAAAAGGCACCGGCCAGGGATCCGGAACCAGCTTCTTGTCGGGCAGAATCACCAACCGGGCCAATGGAGAACCAGTTATCGGGGCAGCAGTGATGGTGAATGAATCGAATACCGGGGTGATTTCGGATGGGGAAGGGACCTATTCCCTGCCGCTCAAAACCGGTAAAAAAGTAAAGCTAACCGTTTCCTGTCTGGGTATGGATCCCCAGCTTTTCGAAGTGGAGATGTTCAGTACTGGAATCCTAAACATCGACATGGAAAGTAAACTGATCGACGTCAAAGAAGTCATAGTGCGGTCAGAAAGATTCCAGAATGTTCGCGGGCTCCAGATGGGCTTTCAGAGTATTGGCACGCGCGAAATGAAAAGCATACCGATGGTGATGGGGGAACGCGATGTATTCAAGGTAGCCAACCTGTTGCCCGGCGTACAAACGGTTGGGGAAGGTGCAGCCGGATTTAATGTAAGAGGCTCTTCATCAGATCAAAACCTTTTCCTGATTAATGAGATCCCTGTGATGAACACCGGCCATCTCTTCGGATTCTTTTCCGCATTTAATCCGGATATGGTAAGCGGACTGAACCTCTACAAAAGCAACTTCCCTGTTGAGTATGGGGGACGGCTGGCATCGGTATTTGATATTACCACCCGAAAAGGCAACAAAAAGGATTTTGGTGCCAGGGGGAGCATCAGTCCCGTAACGGGCTCAATATTAATAGAAACACCAATAGTAAAGGATAAAAGTTCATTCATGTTCAGTGCCCGGTCGACCTATTCCGACTGGATACTGAACCGCCTCGATGATGCAGCCATGAATAAAAGGCAAGGGTCTTTTTATGACCTGATGACCGGCATTCACCTGATCGGAAAAAATCGCTCTTCCTGGCAATTATTCGGATACTACAGCAAGGATAAATTTTCTCTGTCCTCCACCAACGACTACCGGTACGAGAACATGGGTGCCTCCGCAACCTACGACAAGCGCCTGGGTAACCGCTGGAGCCTTAAAGGATCAGCGGTATTCAGCAATTACACCAACTATACAGCCAATAAGGAGCAAACCACACGGGCATACGACCACCCATTCAGCGTCCGGTCGCAGGAATTAAAAATCAAATTTACGGGATATCCTGCCGCGCGCCACAAAACGGTATTCGGTGCCAACGCCATCCTCCATAACCTCGATCAGGGAATCATCAGCCCATTGGGTATCCAGTCACTGATGACCCCGATCAATTTCGGTAAAGAAAACGGACTCGAATATGCGGGTTTTGCTTCGGATGAATTCACGGTAACCGACCGCCTGACTTTCTATGCCGGGTTGCGATATAGTTTTTTTAATTACCTCGGAACCAATGATATCAATCAAACAACCGACCCTGTACGCCACTATTCCGGACCCGAATACAGGGTCTCCGTCAATTATCAGATGAATCCCGATTTCTCAATCAAAATGAGCTATAATAAAATGAGGCAGTACCTGTTCATGCTTTCCAATACCGCTGCGATAGCTCCAACCGACCGATGGAAACTGGTCGATTCTTATATTGCCCCCCCTATCGCTGACCAAATTAGCCTGGGCCTTTACAAAAATCTGAATAACTCATCGATTGAAACCTCGGCGGAAGTCTATTATAAATCAACAAAAAACACCATTGAATATAAAGATAAGGCTGATCTCACATTTAACCCCGATATCGAAACCCTGGTATTACAAGGCGATCAGAAAGCCTACGGCATTGAGTTTCTGATCAGGAGAAATTCCGGAAGGCTTACCGGCTGGGTTAGCTATGCCTGGTCGCGGTCACTTATCACCGTGAACGGACCCGAAACCTGGCAAAAAATCAACAATGGAATCACCTACCCGGCTAACTACGATAAACCACATGCACTTAATTTTGTCGGAAACCTCAAACTTACCCGAAGATTAAGTGTGGGCACCACAATCGTTTATAATACCGGGCGACCGATCACCTATCCAACCGGGTATTTTTTCGTGAACGGACAGCCGGTTATTAATTATTCCCTCCGGAATGAATATCGAATCCCTGATTACTTTCGT
Organism: Bacteroidales bacterium; assembly: GCA_038330665.1. Taxonomy (GTDB): domain Bacteria; phylum Bacteroidota; class Bacteroidia; order Bacteroidales; family UBA12481; genus UBA12481. The sequence goes on along the minus strand of JBBQOG010000051.1, from coordinate 7,519 downwards.
ACCGATCTTTCGGTTACCCTCGAGGGAAATCTTTTAAAGAAGAAATTCGCACACGGGTCATGGGTGTTCTCGGTTTATAATCTCACCGGACGGCGAAATGCCTACTCGATTTACTTTGTTAATGAAAATGAGGTAATCAAAGGCTATAAATTATCCATTTACGGTGTACCCATTGTTACACTCAGTTACCTGTTCAAGCTTGGAAATTATGCAGTTGAATAAATTTATACTGATTGTGGTTGTGCTGGCAGCAGCATCCTGTGTGGACCGGTTTATTCCGCAAACCACCGGATACGATAAAATGCTTTTCATCGAATGCCTGATTTCCAATGATACGGCCAGGATTCCTGTTTTGCATGCATCCCTTTCTGCACCCGTAACTACTGAGGATGGCGGTAAACTGACCTTTAAACCTGCCGGGTTATCAGGCGTACAGGCCCTGATCGATTGTTCCGACGGATCCCGGTACTCATTTGCAGAAACGGTTAAAGGCACTTATATGCCGGTAAATTCTTTTAAGCCCGAAACCGGTAAAAGTTACCAGCTGGTGATCCATTACGATGGTAACACGTATGAGTCTGACATCCAAACGCTTAGAGTGTCACCCCCCATTGACAGCATTTCTCATAAGCATGTATTGCAGAAAAGGAGTGAAGACGGCGTCATTGTAGACGGGTACCGCTTTTATGCCAGCACCCACGAAACCAATGAAGGCCCATCCTTTTATCGCTGGGATATGGATGCCACTTTCAGATATGAAGTTCCATATAATGCCACCCATATCTGGGACGGCCGGAAAACCAACCCCGCGTCAAACAAGTTGATTCGCACCTGTTGGAAATCGAAAACGATTGCCGGCATTTATATTGCCAAAACTGAGGGCCTGACCGAGAATCGGATTACGGAGGCACCGCTCAGTTTTGAATCACAGTACGGGGATGAGTTAACGATACGTTACAGCCTGAAAGTCAGACAATATACCCTATCGGAGTCGGCCATGACCACCTGGGAGAATTTCCAGAAGCTGATCAGCGAAACCGGGAGCCTGTATCAGTCGCAGCCTTTCCGCGTCGATGGAAACATCAAGTGCACTTCCGACCCCTCCGTATATGTAGCCGGAATTTTTGAAGTGGCCGGAGTCTCCTCAGCACGCATTTTTGTAGATAAACCCGCAGAATTTACGGTGGTGCCTGTAGAATGTATCCTGATGGTGGTCGGCGGAAGGGATTTTCCGTGGTACCGACTGCCCGCCGGGTCGTATGTCACCGAGGAAAAGCCTAACCAGTTTATGACCGCGTCCCCGTCATGCTATGATTGCCGCCTTCGCGAGGGCACTCTCGATAAACCACCATTCTGGATAGATCAATGAATCACTAAATTAATCGGTTCGATATATGAATTTCAAACTCCTCAACTTCCTGCTGAACCGGTCAAGGATGCTCCTGCCCGGATTGCTGTTCCTGGTCGGAGCGGAGGGGATTTATGCGCAGTTGCAAATCCGGCCAGAGGAGAAAGCGCCGGCATTCCAGGAAACCATCTGGCTGCAGACCGACAGATCCCTATACCTGGCCGGAGAACAGATCACTTTTCATGCCGTACTGCTCGAAAAGGATACTTATGATCCTTCCATGCTAAGCAAAAGTATTCGTGTAGAATTGATGGATCAAAACGGGGTCAGCAGGATCCGGAAAAGGATTGAGCTGGAAAATGCTCAAACCAGTGGCGCCCTTCTCATCAGTCCTGACCTGGAAACCGGCTGGTATTACTTGCGTGCCTATACCAACTGGATGAGAAATTTTCCCACCTCAGGTTTCACGGTAATCCCCGTTAAAGTGGTTAATCCGGCTGATCAGGAGGTTTATCCTCAACCGGATTCCATGGTCGCAGGGGAGATGCAGCTGACCGTTAATAATAGTATTACCATCACAGAAGAAACCAACCTGCTCCAGGTCGGCATCGAAGGGTTGAATCCTGATTCGGTCCATTCGGTCACCTTGCTGATGCACCGCTCGGGAACCTGGTATGGGGTTGAAAACAAAAAGGTCACCGGCAGCCAAATTAGCTTTGAGGTTCCCAGGGTTAAAATCCCCCCGGGTATTGTACAGTTTTCGGCTATTTCAGATGATAAAAAGGTCCTTGGCAGGAAGCTATGGTCTGATTATGACCATTCTAAGCACCTGATAACCATTGATATACAGCCGACAGAATACTCGATCCGCGGAACTTGCGAGGCAAGTTACAATTTACCTGATAATCAAAAAGATACAGCCAGAATCTATCTCAACACACTCGTTTCATTAAACCCTGCCGGGGATTCAAGCGATACGTACCTTCCGGGGCTTCCGGGCTGGACCGCAAGTTCGGAGATTCCGATGGAAAAAAAGGCTTTCGACAATTGGCTGGATCAAAACTTTTATCCCGACAGCCTGGTCCTCTCCTTTTTTAAACCGGGCAGTTCTCTCCCAACGACCACCGATTCAATTGAATGGCCAAAATTAAACCACCCGGGAATTCTCTTCCTCCCGGAAACACGGTCCGGAGTGCTTAGTGGCCGCATCATCAATCGCTTTACCGGCGTTACGGTTCCAGCGGTTGGTGTGGGTATTACCACCCTGAATGACAACAGTTTTGATGCGATAAGAACCAACCAGGATGGTCTGTTCTTTTTTACTTTTCCGAAAATTTTTAGCCAGAGGGATTATGTTTTATCCTTTCTCACAGAACCAGATTCAGCCTGGAAAATTGAAACCCTTCCGGATTATGATAACCGCCCATTTACGCCCGGCAAGAAAGATTTCAGTCTGAGTCCGGAGGATCTGGACTACATCCGTAACCGGAATACCACCTTTCAGTTGCAGCAAATCTATTCTACCAGAATTTCGGAGGAACCCAAGGCAGCCGAAACCCGTACCCGGAATAAAATATTCTTTTATCCCCCTGACAGGGTCATTTTGACCGACAACTATATTGAACTGGCCAATATCCGGGAAGTGGTTTACGAAGTGGTACCGGATGTTCAGATTCATCATGAAGGCAACAGGATCAGCTTAAGCGTATATAGTAACAAATCCTATAGCCGGGATTATGAAACCCTGATTTTGCTGGATGGAGTTCCGCTGACTGACCAGCAGGAGTTGCTCAGCCTGCCACCGACACGTATCAGGGCTATCGAGGTGAAAAACAAAGTTTTTATCCATGGGGGATACACCTTTTCAGCCATCGTTAATTTTGTGTCCCGGAATAACGATTTTGCGGGATTGAAGCTCCCGGCACAATCGGTTCTCGGTTCTTATGAGCCTCCGGTACCCGCTAAGATGCCGGATTTCCGGAAACACGCCTCGACTTCTCCCGAGATCCCGCTGTTGAATCCGACTCTTTTTTGGAAAACCGGAAAACAAGTCCCAAAAGGAACGATCACCTTCTCCGTTAATGATTTGTATGGGGATTTCAGAATTTGGCTGTCCGGATTCGATGCCAAGGGCCAGTGGGTCAACGGACAAAAAAGATTCAGCGTAAGTCCTCCAAAGAAAAAGCAATAAGCAGCTGGATGCACATTATCGTTCAGCTATCCAGATAACGCATTTGCCTCCCTTTTTGCCATGTGCGTGAACAAGCAGTTCTTCAACCCTGAATCCCGCCTGGCGCAATCGCTTGACAAAGCGGACATCCGGTCCGGCCGACCAGACCGACAAGATCCCCCGGGGCCGGAGGGCCATATACGAAGCATTCAGTCCGGCAGCCGTGTAAAGCCAGTCGTTATGGTGATGCGTTAACCCGTTTGGTCCGTTATCCACATCCAGAAGAATAGCATCATAAGCATGCGGTTCCGCTTTCAGCAACCGGGCCACATCGCCTTCCCTCACCACCACGCGTGGGTCCTGAAGGGGGTAACCCGATTCCGCTCCAAGTGGGCCCCGGTTCCATTCAATAACTTTTGGAACAAGCTCTGCCACAACAATTTCAGCATCAGGCCCCATATACTTAAGTGCCGAGGCGAGGGTAAATCCCATGCCCAATCCACCAATCAGGACTCTTGCTTTAGGGCGCCGGGCCATGCGTGTGCAGGTAAGTTCCGCAAGCGACTCTTCGGAGCCGTGCACCCTGCTGCTCATGAGCTCGCCCTCACCCGAAATGTCTATCGAAAAATCCTTAGCATGCTGATATAATCTCAGTTCCTTTTCGCTTCCGGGAATGGGAGCGGTATCGAGCAGTATTCTTGGAATCATTGATTTGGTTTATTTTCGGGTCATTTCCCGTGTGGATAATAGTCCGCAGGCAGCCCAGATATCCTCTCCCCTTGATGCCCGCACGGTAGTGAGTATCCCTTTGTTGTTCAGTGCATCTTTGAATGCCTGAACAGCCTGATCGTCTGAGCCTTCCAGCGGTGTATCCGGTATCGGATGAAAGCGGATCAGGTTAATCCGGCAGCGCAACCCGTTCAGTAAACGGGCCAGCTCCTTCACATGCCGGGGTGTATCATTCAGATTTTTGAAAAGGATATATTCGAAGGAAATTCTTCGCTGCCGGCCAAAATCCCACGACCGGATCGTATTGAGCACTTCCGGAAGCGGAAACACCTGTTCCACCGGCATCAGCATTTTTCGTTCCTCTTCAAACGGTGAATGCAAACTCACGGCAAGATTCGCCTGGGATCGCTCCAGGAATGCCTGCATGGCCGGAATAATCCCGATCGTTGAAACCGTGATGCGCCGCGGACTCCAGGCATAGCCCCATTCGGAGGTTAATATCTCAATACTCCGAAGCACATTCTCGAGATTATCAAATGGTTCTCCCATCCCCATGTAAACCACACTGGTCAATTTATCCTTCTCCGGCAAACTGTGAATTTGATTAACAATCTCTCCCGCAGTCAGGTTTCCCTGAAAACCCTGCTTACCAGTCATACAGAACAGGCAACCCATCTTGCAACCCACCTGCGAAGAAACACACAAGGTAGCACGCTCACCATCCGGTATATACGCAGCTTCCACAAATTTCTTTATCCCCGATTGATACAGATATTTCTTGGTCCCATCAACCGACTCCTCCACTCTTGAAGGCGGGTATAATCCCAGTTCATAATTTTCTTTAAGGGCCTCACGGAATTTCGCCGCGATATTCGTCATCCCGTCAATCGACGTGATGTTTTTCCTATACAACCAATCCACAATCTGGTTTGCGGTATATCTGGGCATATCGAGGGCCTGGCAAATCGCCGCCACCTCTGACGGGCTTTTACCAAATAACTTTTCCTTACTCTTCTCTTCCATAAATCTTATCTAATTAAATCTCCCTCAACGAGTTCTCATCCCCGCGCACACCATCAAAATCCCCACCACCTTACCCTCAACGAGTTGTCATCCCCGCGAACGCGGGGACCCCGTCCCTAACCGCGAAAGCTTCAGCGGGGACCCCTTCCCTTCCCGCGCACACCATCAAAACCCTCACTACCTTACCCTCAACGAGTTGTCATCCCCGCGAAAGCGGGGACCCCGTCCCTACCCGCGAAAGCGGGGACCCCGTCCCTAACCGCGAAAGCTTCAGCGGGCCACCCCCCCCCTTCCCGCACAGCTCATTCAACCCGCTGTCCCATTAAAAGTAAATCTCCCCCACTATTTTCCGGAAATCCACGCCTTTCCTGATAAGGATATCTCTGGTTTCCACCACCATCTCAGAACTACCGCAAAGGTAATACAATGAATCCGGCGGAAACCCTTCAAAGGAATTTAAATAATCCGTCAGCCTTCCGTGGAAGGTACCGGGTACATTTTCCCTCGAACAACAGCGTATGTAACGATCTTTCAACACCGGCTCAAACTCGTCCGAATAATAAAAGGAATCCTGAAATCGTCCACCATGAACAAGCGTCTTTTTAGCCTGATGACCCGAACGGAACATAGCTGCAAAGGGTGCCACTCCGGTACCCTGCGCAATCCACCAGGCTTCCCTATCCGTATCGGTGAACTTACCAAATCCAGAGGAGGTCCATAAAAAGTCGCCCGCCCTCAAACTGGACAGGTCAGGCGTTAAATGTCCTTCTTTAACCATATTAAACAGGATCTGGATATTTTCATCTTTTTCCCCGCTGGCGATTGAATACATTCGGGTTTCGTCGTTCGCCCCCAAGGCAATCGAAATAATCTGTCCCGCTTCAAATTCAAAGAAACGTCTGAATTCCAGCACATAAACACCATCGGCAATCTCTCTTACCGATTCAACACTGACTTTTGTCAACTTCCCTGAAAAACCTAATGACATTTAACCGATTTTATTTAGCCAACCAACAATTTAACTGATTGTTTTGTTCAGACCGCAATGGCTTGTGAAAATATCGGCGTATTTATCCTACTTTTGAATGTAAACACAAACTAAAACTATGAAAAGATTCAATCGGCTCGTATCCGGACTGGTTATTACCGGCATGGCGTTGCTCTCCACTGCAGCTTTTGCCCAGCAGGGCAAATCAACCATTTTGTCAGGTGGTGAACGTCTGGCCCAGTTCGAAAAGTTCCAGGCCATGAAATCAGCCTCTACTTCAAAAGACCTGAAATGGCAATTTCTCGGCCCCACCAACATCAGTGGCCGGTGTACCGATGTGGCCGTGGTGGAACCCCGTGGCAAATCCTATACCATGTACGTGGCAACGGCCTCTGGCGGCGTATGGAGAACTGAAAACGAAGGAGTTACCTGGGAACCCATTTTTGACCAGCAAGTCTCCACCGCGATCGGGAATATCGAACTCGATCCCAAAAATCCACAGGTTTTGTGGGTAGGTACCGGTGAAGCCAATATTTTCCGGAGCTCTCAGGCAGGTTGCGGTATTTATAAGACTACCGATGGCGGAAAATCCTGGAAAAACATGGGATTGGAAAACACCTTCACCATTGCCCGGATTGTCATTAACCCCAAAAATACGGATGTGGTTTATGTGGCGGCATCCGGACATGAGTGGACCCCCAATCCTGACCGCGGGGTTTATAAAACCTCCGATGGCGGGAAAACCTGGGAAAAAGTACTGTTTGTTAACGATATGACCGGTGCCATCGACCTGGTGATGGACCCCTCCGACCCCAATACCCTGTACGCAACCACCTGGGAACGAATCCGGGAAAAATGGAACGATCCGCGCACCAAAGAAACCTACTCCGGATCAGGAATCTGGAAAACCACCAATGGCGGAAAGAGCTGGGAACAGATCAATAGCGGTATTCCCGAACCCAAGTTCAGGGGCCGGATCGGAATCGATATCTCAAGATCCAATCCCAAGGTGCTGTATGCCTTTGTGGACAATTATGAAAAAATTGTGGAGGAGAATCCGGGAGAGAGCACGGATTCCTACGGAAGGCCAACCGGTGGTACCATCAAGGGTGCAACCATTTACCGCTCCAATAACCAGGGTAAAACCTGGATTCAGATGAGCGGACAGACTCCGGACATGAAAAAATACATGCAATATCATTCGGCAACTTATGGCTGGGTATTCGCTCAGATCCGCGTCGATCCTCAAGATGAAAACACC
>JBBQOG010000050.1:0-12868 GCA_038330665.1 Bacteroidales bacterium | reverse complement strand
TGGTTCAGATCAGGGTTCAGGGCTTTGACTACTTCTTCGCTAACCTGGTACTCCTTCGTAATACCAAAAAGGGTTTGCCCTTTCAATACCTCGTGGAGGTAATAGTTTTTACCTCCAGCGGCGATCCTGTTGTTGGAACGTTGGACCGGGGTAGGCTGGAACTGGCAATAACCGCTAATCGATAAGGCAAAAAGAAGAAAAAACAGCAGACGCACAGGCTTCCGTACACGGTTATCAATGAAAATGGCAGTTGCTTTCAAAGGGACCTGGTTTTAGGGCGGCAAAGTTACTCAAAATGATAACCCGTTCTACCTGTTTTTTCGAACAGGGTAACGAACCCTTTAATTCTCCCGAAGGACATATTCATCATACTCCAGTTCAAACCGGAGTTTATGCTTGGCTTCCTCCTGAGCCAGATTAAGGAAAATATTCTGCAGGTCGGTAGAGGAAGCTTCTTTCGAGAGCCGGGTGTACAATTTGAATGCTGCTTTTTCATTACTCATGGCGAATATCAGCGCTTCCCGGTAGTCCATGTCGGGCCCGGCTACCACATCCGCCATATAATCACTGATCTTAAGGTCGATAACCATCCCGGTATGGGTTTCGAAGATCCCTTCCGATTTGATTCTCATCAATTTGGCCTTATGGCCCATTTCCTCCTTCGCAAACTGGCTAAACATATCCCTGATCTCTGTATTCTCTGAGTTATTTGCCAGACGTGTATATAAATCTACCGCAGCCTGTTCGCCATTCATGGCAAAATCAAGAATCTCGTCTGTCGATTTAAAGGTATTCATGATATTCCCTCCGTTAAGTGCCGATTAAAATGCGTTATTGAATTCTTCATCGAAGATTTTTACTATAAAATCACAACCGTGATCGAACAATGGAACATAGTCATTATCAGTGGTCAGGAAGAAGGATTCATTGGCAACCTTCCTGGTTGATAATTTCTTCAAGGCTTCTTCCCTGGCATCCGCACTGTCGGCTATTCCGTTCATGCCAAATTCCTTCAGGATGCCGGCCAGTTGACTGACTCCGGAAACCTGACCTCTCAGCGGCAGGAATGATTCAAATTCCTGGATCACGCGTTGCGTGCTGGTAAAGCTGCCATCCGATTCAAAAGGAAGGCTTGCCGGAAGAACAAGATCAGCTAATTCCGCGGTATCACTCATAAAGTAATCGGATACCACCACAAAATCGCTCTGGCGGATCCACTTCCCGGTTTCGGTTGAATCCAGGGCACAGCCAACCGGATCTTCTCCAAAAATGAGCAGGTTACGCAGGATTCCGTTCTGCAACGATTCCAGTACATGATCCTCTTTGCCGGTGAGCATGCCTCCGGTAGTCACGGAGGGATGCACGCCCATATCCCAAAGGCCCTGTGAGTTATTCTTTTCCTTAAGGCAGATCAGTCCGCTGGCCGTTTTTCCGGTCTTTCCCGTAAGGTTAACCAGGTTTCTCAACTCAAGAGCCTCCTGCCCGGATAGTTCAATCTCGGAAAACAGAATGATGGCATTTTGCTCGTCATTGAAAGCCACCGCAAATTCCCTGATCACGGTATCGTCAAGGAATCCTGCTCCTTCAACCAGGTCCGCATAATTCTCTGACAATATGGCTTTTTTATATTCTTCAAAACCCCTACAATGATCCCTGATGAACAGTCCATTCTGCAGGTTTTCCCTGACCAGAAAATGATTGACCGCTTTAATAAAATGATAATAGGATCCTACGCGGAGGGTTTCATCCGACTTGCGGATGAGTTTTCCGGAGTCATAAACGGTCACGTAGGTAACCGGAATATTTGCCGAATGGCGAGCTTTGTTGACCATGAACCCGGCTACGGGATTATCTTCATGTATCTCACAGCCAATCAGATAAATATGCGAAGCTTCCCCGATTTGATTCAGCGGGACATTTTTGTCCGATGCGTTCAGGAACCCGGTGCCACGTCCCAGGTAATGGAAACTGTGAATATTATTGCTGCCCGAGGCATCCCTGGCCAGCTTTTGAATAAGATATTGCTCTTCATTGGAAAGGCGGGCTCCGGCAAAGAAAGCATTTTCATCCGGTCGTACAGCCTTTAACTTTTCCCGGATCAGCAAGTATGCCTGATCAAAAGTAATTTCGTTCCATTTTTCGCCGTTTCGGAGTAAAGGTCTCGTAATCCGGCTGCTGAAATTCAAATATTTGTACCCGAATTTTGCGTAGTGGCAAATATTGGTATCGGGATTCACCTGTCCTGGATGACCGGTAACTTTCCATACAAAACCTTTGTGCTCATGGATTTGAATCGAACAACCGAGGGAGCAGAAGTTGCAGATCGTTTCGTGCGCATCCAGCTTAACCGGACCGGGTTTAAACGCAAAGTTTTCGGTGATGGCGCCTGTCGGACAGGCAGAAATACATAAACCGCATGACTCACAATTGGTTTCGGTCAGCGGTTTTTCGAGAGAAGGTGACACATACGTCTCAAATCCCCGGTTCACAAGGCCAAGCGCGTCGGCTCCGGCCACTTCATGGCAAATCCTGACACACCTTGAACAAAGAATACATTTATTATTGTCGATTTCGATATAGGGGTGCCGGTGGTCCACCGGACGGTCATTATACGTGCCGCTGAATTTATTTTGCTCGGCACCATATTCGTCTGACAGCCGTTTCAGATCACAGGTGAAATATTCGGTACATCCGCATTCCAGGCATCGGGTCGTTTCATTGAATGCCATGGTTTCGGTGTAGCCCAGTTCCACCTCATTAAAGTTTGACCGTTCTTCGGGAGCCAGTAAAGGCATCTCCTCACGCATCACCTTATCGAATTTCCCCGCATACAGTGAGGATTCCTGCAATTTGAAATGATCTTTTCTGCTCACAAATTTCGGGGCGGCAGGCTGAACCGGTTTTCCCATCAGAAAAAGATGACAGGAAGTCGAGGCGATCCGAGCTTGGGCGATGGCCTCGATAAGGGTAGCCGGACCCGTCACGCCGTCACCGGCAGCAAAAACGGAAGGTATCCCGGTTTGCAAAGTTTTCCGGTTCGCATCCACATCGCCCCATTTGGTCACTTTCAGTTCGCCTTCAGCGGTAAAAGCATTCACGTCATGGATAAAGTCAACCACTGTTTTCTGGCCAATTGCAGCCAGCACATAATCCAGTGGCAGTTCGTATTCCGATCCTTCCACCGGAATGGGCCGACGTCTGCCGGAAGCATCCGGTTCGCCAAGTTCCATCCGGATAATCTTCATCGTTTTCAGGCATCCGTTTTCATCCTTCAGGATCTCTACCGGATTATTCAGGAAAAGATATTCAACCCCTTCCACTTTTGATTCATGAATTTCAATCGGATTGGCAGGCATTTCTTTTTCCGTGCGGCGGTATACCACATAAACTTTTGAGGCACCCAGCCGTTTTGCAGTTCTGCAGCAGTCCATGGCAGTGTTGCCACCGCCTACCACGGCTACCGTTTTTCCGGTGAAATCCGGTTTCTGGCCGGTCATCTCGATGTTCCTCAGGAAGTCGATGCCGGAGAAAACATTTTCGGCATCATCCCCGGGGCAGCCCACTTTTGTCCCTGCCTGAGAGCCGATGGTCAGTACCATGGAATGGTAATTTTCGCGGATCTCAGAATAGCTAAGATCCTTACCCAGTTTGCGGTTGTAAAATATCTGTACGCCAAGGTCGGTGATACTTTCCACCTCACTGTTGATGACTTCATTCGGCAGCCGGTAGGGGGGGATGCCATACCTGAGCATTCCGCCCGGGTTCGGACTGGCTTCATAAATGTCGACGGCATGCCCTTCCTGCCTAAGGAACCAGGCGGCTGAAAGACCTCCCGGACCTGCACCTATGACGGCCACTTTTTTCCCGGTTTCAGCCTTAATTTCGGGTTTGTATTTCGTAGCGGAGGCCAGATCATAATCGGAGGCGAACCTCTTCAGATAATCGATACCCACTCCTGTTCCTTCTTCGAGAAGATTACGCCGGCAGGCGACTTCACACGGGCGTACGCAAACCCGTCCACAGATGGCCGGGAGCGGGTTCACCTGTTTGATCAGGGCCACGGCTTCACTATACATTCCTTTTTCTATCAGAGAGATATATCCCTGGACATCCACACCGGCCGGACAGGTCAGGGTGCAAGGAGCAGCACAATCGGCATAATGGTTGCTGACCAGCAGGTCAAGAGCCGTTTTTCGTGCCTTCCTGACTTTTTCACTGTCGGTGCGAATCACCATGCCCTCAGCGATTTTTGTGGAGCAGGAGGGTTGCAGGTTACGTGATCCTTCGATTTCCACCACGCATACATAACAGGAGGAGTAGGGTTCCAGCCTGGGGTCATTGCAAAGGGTAGGGATGGTAATTCCTTGTCTTTTGGCCGTCTCAAGAATGTTCTCACCCTGATACCCGGTATATTTTGTTCCGTCGATGATAAGATTCAATTCAGTCATTGTTTCTTCTTTTGTCAAAGTTGTCGTTTAGTGTACCCGGATGGCCTCGAATTTGCATTTTGTAAAGCAAATCCCACATTTGATGCACTTGGCCTGGTCGAGGACATGCACTTCCTTTCGATTTCCGGTAATGGCATCAACCGAGCAATTCTTGGCGCAGACCATGCAACCGGTACAGTTTTCATCAATAATTTCATACGTGAGCAGCTGCTTGCAATTTTTTGCAGGACATTTTTTGTCCCGGATATGTGCCTCATATTCGTCGCGGAAATACCGGAGCGTGGTGAGAACCGGGTTAGGCGCGGTTTGACCGAGTCCGCAGAGCGAGCTGTCCTTGATCTGATAGGCAAGTTCCTCGAGCATTTCAATATCACCTTCCCTGCCTTCACCCTGGGTGATGCGGGTGAGGATTTCCAGCATCCTTTTGGTACCGATTCTGCAGAAGGTACATTTGCCGCAAGATTCCTTTTGTGTAAAATCAAGAAAGAACCTGGCCATGTCAACCATGCAGGTGGTTTCATCCATTACGACCATTCCTCCGGAGCCCATGATCGCTCCTGTTGCCGTGACCGAGTCATAATCGATCCGTGTATCAATGAGATGATCCGGAATACAGCCTCCTGATGGACCCCCGAGCTGCACAGCCTTAAACCGCTTCTGGTCCTGAATGCCGCCACCGAGCTTATATATGATTTCGCGGATGGTCATCCCCATGGGCACTTCGACCAGCCCTCCGCGGGCAATTTTCCCGGTCAGGGCAAAGACCTTGGTTCCCTTGCTTTTCTCTGTACCGTAGGCTGCGTATTTATCGGCGCCATTGTTCAGGATCCAAGGAATATTGGCAAAAGTTTCGACATTGTTGATGTTGGTGGGTTTGCCCCAAAGGCCTTTTACGGCTGGGAACGGAGGCCTTTTGGCCGGCATTCCCCGTTTCCCCTCGATGGAGGCCATCAGTGCCGTTTCTTCTCCGCAAACAAATGCGCCGGCACCCTCTTTTACCGTGATATCGAGGCTGAATCCGGTGAGTCCCAGGATATCCATACCGAGATAACCTTTATCCCGTGATTGAGCGAGCGCAATGTTCAGACGGTGGATGGCAAGCGGATATTCGGCACGACAATATATAACTCCGCCGGTGGCCCCGATTGCATAGGCCCCGATGATCATGCCTTCGATTACGGCATGCGGATCACCTTCCAGCAGCGACCGGTCCATGAACGCACCCGGGTCGCCTTCATCCGCATTGCAGATGATGTATTTTTCCGCTGATTTGCTGTTATGGGCAAAGCGCCATTTCAGTCCGGTGGAAAAACCGCCACCACCGCGTCCGCGCAGGCCGGAATCAAGAATGGTCTGGATCACAGCCTCCTGTGAAATGTTTTCCCGCTTGATCTTTTTCAAGGCTTCATAGCCACTGCGGGCTTCATATTCCTCGATGCGCTCGGGATTAATATATCCGCAGTCCCGAAGGGCAATTTTTACCTGTCCTTTGAAGAATGACTCATCGCCGGTATCGAAAAGGTCAGATTTAACCAGATATTCCTTCACCGGGCTATGGTGAACCAGATGCTGGTCGATGATTTCAACGGCTTTCTTTTCATCCACGTCACCATACAGCCAGGAGCCTTCCTCGTCGATCACCTCGACCAGCGGTTCGCGGTAGCACATTCCGATACAGGAGGTTTTGTCAAGTGTAAACCCGAGTCGATCCGTTTCTTTTACGGACCGGATTTTTTCATAAACTTTATTGCCACCGGCAGCTATTCCACAGCTTCCCAGTCCGACAATAACTTTGAATTGTTCCATAGGATTTGGATTTCTTTTTTTATGCGGATACCTGGGCGGCAGATTCCTTGATTTTAATATCCTTGATCACCTGCACTGCTGATTTTCCGGTAAGCTTCCCATAGGATTCATCGCCTATCATCATCACCGGCGCCAGCGAGCAGCAACCCAGACAAGCTACCGATTCCAGCGTGAAGAGCCCATCGCTGGTGGTTTCACCATCCTTTATCTGCAGTGCTTCTTCGATCGAGTCAGAAATCATGTTTGCATTTTGCACATGGCAGGCGGTACCGTGACAAACCTTAATGATAATCTTCCCCACCGGTTTTAGCCTGAACTGGGCATAAAAGGTGGCCACTCCATACATATCGCTGATATTCAGACCCGTGTATTCGGATATCAGGTGAAAGGCACCTTCGGGGATGAATCCGTAGAGGGTTTGGGTCCCCTGCAAAAGCGGGATCATGTTGCCTTTTTTTGTTCTGTACTTCTCGAGGAGGGGCTTCAATAGTTCAAGATTTACTGAAGGTTCCGCATCTTCAACTAATGTGACGACAGCTGTATTTCTATGCACTCTCATTTCAGAGTTGTTAAAATTATCGCGGTTAAATTAATGGTTCTGCCTGTATCATCAAATACCAATTATGGTAATCGAAAAAATTAATTCAAACGGGAAGGGGTTAATTGTCTTATCCGGATTGCTGTTGACTATGGTGGCGATGGCCATTCCGGATAATACCGACACATCAGGATAAAACTTACGAAGACGACTTTTTCTTCCCGGCTCATCGGTCCCAGCTCTTTTTTAAGTTTTAAGATGGGATAGTCGCGGACCGCCTTGGTTATACTGCCCCTGGCATATTTAAAATAGAGCAGAAAAAAGGCTATGGACATCATCAATCCCGCGGCAGGAAATGCAAACAGCATCCATTGCAAAAATATAATGGCCATCCAGGCGGCGACTGCCAGAGTATAACCGACTACCGGACGAGCCGGATCAGGGTGGTAAAACAGAATGATTGCCAATGAAATCACCGGCCCGGCAATCAGGGCTAAATTTCTAAACCGTTCAGGCTTTTAAATCATCAAACTTTTTGCAGATAATCCCTGATGTTGCCTTCGATTCTTGCCATTACATCGGTAATTCCGGCCCTGATAAATTTTTCGCCGGTAATATGTTCGAAAAGTTCGATATATCGTTCCGAAACTTCACCCACAAAGGTGTCCGGCATAAAAGGAACCGTCTGACCCTCTTTTCCCTGAAAATTATTTTCGATCAGCCACTGCCTGACAAATTCCTTTGACAACTGGCGCTGTTCGATCCCTTTGGCCAGGTTATCGGCATAGGTGTCCCCGTAAAAGTAGCGGCTTGAATCGGGGGTGTGGATCTCATCGATCAGGTAAACCTTGCCGTTCTGAATGCCAAATTCATATTTGGTGTCCACCAGGATCAGGCCCATGCTCGCTGCCATCTCTGTACCGCGCTCAAAAAGCTTGCGTGTGTAGCCTTCCACTTCGGTGTAGATATCTTCCGGCACCAGGTTGTTCGCGATGATCTCCTCACGGGTGATATCCTCATCATGACCGATATGAGCCTTGGTGGTCGGCGTAAGGATCGGTTGGTCAAACTTCTGGTTTTCCTTCATGCCTTCAGGCAGGGCAATCCCGCATATCGACCTTTTTCCGGATTTATATTCCCGCCAGGCATGTCCGGTGAGGTATCCGCGGATGACCATTTCGACAGGGAGGGGTTCAGCCTTCCGGCCAATGGTAACCATTGGATCCGGTGTGGCCAGTTTCCAGTTGGGTACAATATCGCTTGTGGCATCCAGAAATTTTGAGGCGATCTGGTTTAATACCTGCCCTTTGTAAGGGATTCCTTTAGGAAGCACCACATCAAATGCGGAAATGCGATCGGTAACAACCATTACAAGATACTGATCGTCAATGTTGTATACGTCGCGTACTTTTCCCTGGTAAAGACTTTTCTGACCTGGAAAACTGAATTGGGTTTTAATGATTGCTTCCATTGGTGAGTGATATTTTGTTTTAATTATTCTCGTATGCTTTTACAATTTGCTCAACCAGGCGGTGTCGTATAATATCCTGGTGTGTAAAATCGATGATGGCAATACCCGGAATTCCTGCGAGAATGGTTTTCGCATGAATGAGTCCTGATTTTCTGGGATCCGGCAGATCGACCTGAGTGATATCCCCGGTGACGGCAAATTTGGAATACTCGCCCATACGGGTCAGGAACATTTTCAGCTGGTTGACCGAGGCATTCTGTGCCTCGTCAAGAATCACAAATGCATTGTCCAGTGTCCGGCCGCGCATGAAAGCAAGCGGAGCAATCTGGATGACATTATCTTCCATATATTCCTTGAGCTTTCGTGCCGACATCATATCTTCGAGGGCATCGTAAAGCGGCTGGAGGTAGGGATCCAGTTTTTCACGCAAATCCCCGGGTAAAAATCCCAGGTTCTCACCGGATTCCACCGCAGGGCGACTGAGAATGATCCGCTTGACTTCGCGATTGCGGAGAGCTCTTACTGCCAGTGCCACAGCCATATAGGTTTTCCCGGATCCGGCAGGTCCTGTCGCGATCACCAGATCGTGCGACCGGTATTGATCGACCATCTCTTGCTGGTGAAGGTTCCGCACCCGGATAGGTTTCCCATTATTGCCGAATATCAGGATATCCTCTTCTCCCGGCTCGCTTCCCCCACTGGTTCCATTTTCTAACAGGATTCCCTCGATTTCAGCGGGTGAGAGCCGGTTAAATTTATCCACAAAATTGAACAGTTTCTCTATCTTGTCTTCAAACCGGGTGATTTCGGATGCTTCGCCAACGGCCTTTAACTGATCCCCGCGGGCAATCAGTTTGATCTTGGGAAAGAAGCGCTTGATGATCTCCAGATGTTGGTTATTAGCACCATACAGAACCAGGGGGTCGATCCCTTTTAAATAGATGATCTTTTCAATCATGCGGTTAAGATAAAGTCGTATTTTTGAGCCCGTCAGGCAAAAATAAGGATTATCACGGATATTGAAACCCGTTTCATGCATGTCCATCATAACGATCACTTCAGATTGGCAAACGAACGACTATTATTCCGGCATGTTCAAAGGCCGGTTGCTGCGCCTGGTGCCTGATGCAGTGATTGTGGACATCAACCGGCATATCGAACCGTTTCATATTTTACAGGCCGCATTTGTATTGCGACAGGTATTTTTAGAGTATCCTGAAGGAACCATTCATCTGTTGCTGGTGAACCAGGGACTTCAGAGAGGGATCTGGCCCGCTGTGGCAAAATTCAGAAACCAGTTTCTGGTGGGTTGGGACGACGGGGTGCTGTCGCTGGTCATGGCCGGCAATCCGGATTTCTATCTGAGAATAGACCAATCCGTGCTGGAAAAAATGGATGCGGCCACGGGTATTGAGGAACAATTGCAGCGCATTGAACCCAGTTTCCCCGAATTGTCGCTTTTTCCAAGAATCGCCTCCTACTTAAATATGAATCTGCCTTTAGATCAGGTGGGGTCCCATTCAATAGATTCGGAGGGATCGAATAGCTGGCTGCCGGCGATACGAAAAGACCAGATCGACGGACAAGTGGTTTTTATTGATTCCTACCGGAATGCCATTACCAATATTCCGAAATCGGAATTTTTGCGGATTGGCGCCAACCGGACATTTGAAATCACGATCAAATCGAACCGATATAAAATTTATCGAATCAATCAGACTTACATGGAATCAGAACCCGGTGAGCTGCTGGCCATCTTTAACACGGCCGGGTTGCTTGAAATTTCGATTGCACAGGGAAATGCCTCGGAATTGCTGGGATTTGAACCGGGTACACCTATAAAAATCAAATTTGATGAACAATAACCGAGCTGAAATCCTGCAGTCGTTTAACCGGTTGCTGGATATTATGGATGAATTACGGGAGAAGTGTCCATGGGATAAAGAGCAGACCATCAAGAGCCTGCGGACCTTGACTATCGAAGAGACTTACGAGCTGGCGGATTCCATTCTGGATGAAGACCTGCCGGGTATTTGCGAGGAACTGGGTGACATTCTGCTGCATATTGTGTTTTATGCCAAGATTGGCCAGGAAAAGGAAGCCTTTACCATTCGTGATGTGATTGAGGGGATCAATAAAAAGCTGGTTTACCGTCATCCGCATATTTTTGCCGACGTTACAGTGGGCAGCGCAAGAGAGGTAGAGCAAAACTGGGAAAAGATCAAGCTGACCGAGAACGAAGGGAAAACCGTTCTGGGAGGAATCCCCGCCTCATTACCTGCCATGATAAAAGCGTACCGGATACAGGATAAGGCCCGGGGCGTCGGGTTCGACTGGGATCATCGCGACCAGGTATGGGACAAAGTGCAGGAGGAAATCAGCGAACTGATGGTCGAACTGAAGGCTCCCGAGATTTCAGAAGACCGGGTGGAATCGGAGTTCGGAGATGTACTGTTCAGTCTGATCAATGCCGGCAGGCTTTATCAGATCAATCCCGAAAATGCCCTTGAGCGCACCAATCTTAAGTTCATCCACAGGTTTAACCACCTGGAAAGGGAAACGAATCAGAGAGGATTAAACCTGAAGGATATGACCGTTGAGGAGATGGACCAATACTGGAATGAAGCCAAGAAGTCGGAATGACAGCCGGTCCGGACTCAGGCTGTTTATTTTGCCTCTGCAGCGGCCTCAGGGCCTTCTTCCGGCTTAACCTCTTCATCAGGGGTCCATTCGATCTTTGCTGAGGTGACGAGAATGTTATACCAGGTATAGATCTTCTTCATATCGGAGAGATATACCTTGTTTTTGTCATAGGCAGGCACCACCGTGGCAAAATATGCTTTGATCTCTTCAGGAGTGGCTTTTTTTGGATCCAGGATCGTTTTACCCTCCTCTTTCTGATAGATTTCTAAAAATATTTCCTTGAGTGGTTTGTCTTCGGATTCCGTGAATACGGCAATTTCTTCCATGGAGCTGACATGTGAAGAGGCGTGAACCGGAATTCTCTGACCGGTTTCTACATTTTCAGCGATAAGAATGCTCTTACCCTGCGAAATCATTTTGTACAAACCCGGTTGGCCCGATATGGCAATAAAATCCTTAATATCCATGATCAATTAAATTTTGAGGAGCAAATATAGGCAATTCAATTCAGCCCTCTGGCTTTTTTAATTCTCTCATAGGCAGCATTGAGTTGCTGAAACTTGTCATTGGCCTGATTCTTAAGGTCATCGCCCAGATAGGCAACTTTATCCGGATGATATTTAACAGCCATTTTACGGTATGCTTTTTTCACCTCTTCGTCAGTAGCCTCTGCATTGATTTCAAGTGCAGCATACGCAGAATCCAGATTATCAGAGAACAGCGCCTTGATGGAGTTGAAATCCTCTGTTTTGATGCCCATATAATAGGCAATCCGTTCCACTGTTTTTAGTTCTTCCGGAGAAACCAGGCCGTCGGCTTTGGAGATCCCGAACAACAGGTGGATCAGCTCCAGTCGGGTACTGTAATCCATACGTTGTCCAATCTGTCGGCTCACGTCTTCCACGGGGATATTCTGAGTCAGAATATTCCGCAGCATCAGGGTGGCTTGCTGGGCCTGAGCAGCGCCAAAGGAGCGGACGAAGAATTCCTTGACATAATCAAGTTCGGATTTCAGCACTCTGCCATCAGACTTCATCACAGCGGCCATGAGGACCACCAGACTGGTTATAAAGTCGCCCTGTGTGGTTTGACCCGGTTGAGCATTCTGAGAATTGAAAATATCATCCTGACTGTCGACCATGGAGCCGAGTGCGAAACCAATTAATCCACCGATCGGACCTAAGAATGCCCAACCCAACCCTCCGGCTAGCCATTTACCAAATTTTGCCATAATTATTTATCTGTCAATTTGTTGTGAATTTCCAGAATGCGAGGGATCAGGGGAGTGACTCCATCGTTTCGGATAATAAAATCGGCCAGTGGTATTTTCTGCTCATCCGGCCACTGGTTTTTCATACGTAACCTGACGGATTCCGCTGTAGTCTGGTCCCTGGCCATGACCCGGATAATTCGTATTTCTTCGGGTGCCGTCACGAGAATGGTGGAATCCATTTGCCGGTAAAACCCGGATTCGAAAAGGATAGATGCTTCGTGGAGCACATAAGGATGGTCGTTGTTCACACGGCGCCATTCGATAAATCTTTCCATGACTTTGGGGTGGAGCAGTCCGTTCATCCTGGCGAGCATTTCAGGATTTCTAAAAACGATGGCGGCCAGTTTCGGGCGGTCGGGCTTTCCATCGAGGTATACCTCGTCCCCAAACCACTCGCAGAGTGAGGTCCTGACATTTAAATCATTATCGAGGATCAGGCCGGACTCACGATCTGCGTTAAAAACCGGAATTCCCAAATGGAAAAATATCTGAGATACGAGACTTTTACCCGAACCGATCCCGCCGGCCAAACCAACAGTTTTCATTTTTTCAGGGGTTTTTACCAACCGAAACCGTCACTTTTGCCTGTGTCAGCCTGACCAGTTTGTGTACCTCCTCCAGAAGCTGGTTTCTGCTGAATTTGCCGTTTTTCTTTGATACCTTGATCGGCTGTGTATGAACCCACTGGA
>JBBQOG010000049.1:0-12888 GCA_038330665.1 Bacteroidales bacterium | reverse complement strand
CACCTGCTCCATCATCTCCGGCGGGATCTCGCTGAGGGTGTGAATGGTTAGTACGCCCATCGATCGCAGCAGCTGATAGGTTTTAGGACCCAGCATCGGGATTTTCTGTATCGAGAGGGGGGCAAGAAAACGGTGAACCTCGGGTTCGGGGACCTCTTTTTCCCCGTTGGGCTTGGCGATGCCGGTGGCAATTTTGGAGACGGTTTTATTGACGGATAATCCGAATGAGATGGGCAGACCGCTCTCCCGGATGATCCGCTGCCGCAGTTCGTGGGTCCATTTCAGGGAACCGAAGAACCGGTCCATTCCGGTGATATCCAGATAATGTTCATCGATCGAGGCCTTTTCGTATACCGGGGCCGAATCGGCAATGATGTCCGTCACGATGCGGGAGTGCTTGCTGTAGGTTTCCATATCGCCCCGGATGTAGATCCCGTCGCTGCACAGCTGTTTGGCCATTTTCATGGGCATGGCCGAATGCACGCCGTACGACCGGGCCTCGTAGCTGCAGCTGGCCACCACGCCGCGGTCCGACATGCCCCCGATGATCACGGGCTTGCCCTGCAGGCTGCTGTTCATCAGCCGCTCTACCGACACGAAGAAGGTATCGAGATCAAAATGGGCTACGGTGCGTTGGTTCATGGTGTTTGGTGATGGGGACAACATAGGGCAGAAGGCAGAAGGCAGAAGGCAAAAGGCAAAAGGCAAAAGGCAAAAGGCAGAAGGCAAAAATTAGTCTTAAGTTCTAAGAATTAAGGAGTAAGGAGTGCCACGACCCGCTCCTTTTTTCTTACATCTTAAGTTTGAGACCCCTGGGGCACCTTATTACTTTCTTCTTATTCCTAATTTTTGCCTTCTGCCTTTTGCCTTCTGCCTTTCCGTTTCTGCCCTCCATCTTTTCAAAATCTAAATGATTAAAAAATAAACAAAATAATGATAATAATATAAACAAAGTTTAGAAAACTGGATCTCCCGAATGATATTTTTTAATAAGTTTGTGTGTCACCTCCACTAAAACGCTGATCATGAACTGGATTGTTTTATTGATGTTCGGGTTGCTTGCTCTAGTTCCCGGGCGCCAGGCATTTGCGCAGGGGAAATCGGCAACGCAACCTCCTTACGTCATCGATATTGCTGGAAACCTTAAGAACCATAGGGTATTCAAACTCTCGGAAATTGCGGAGGATGTTTCTTACATCCGCCTCGAAACCCGGCCGGATGTGCTGGTCGGATACGGATCAATTAAATTGGCAGGTAAATTTATCATTGTGGGAACCTACCGGAAACCGATTATGCTTTTCACCCGGGAGGGGAAATATGTCCGGTCTATAGGATTTATCGGCAAGGGTCCAGGCGAATATAAGAATCCTTCCATCAATCAGATAGATCCTGTGAAGGAGGAGCTTTTTGTACTAGGCAGCGGTAATGACCGGATCTTCAAATATTCCTTTTCAGGCAAGCTGCTACAGGATATTCCTTTGCCCCAATTGTGTACTGATTTTTACCGGTTTGACAATGGGAATCTCCTTTTAGCCACCGGCCGCAACTATAAGGCCGACGGTTTTTATCCGTTCGTTTTACTTGACCCGAAGGGAAAGCTCATTAAGGAGAATCAGAGTCACGAAGTTCCTGTCGGAAAATATATTGCATATGGAGTGCGGCCCAATTTTGATGCAGCCAGCAATGGAAGCGTAATTGTGAACAACTTCGGACGTGATGTGATCTGGCAGATTTCACCCGCCGGGGAGACAAGACCGTATGCTACCCTGTTGCTGGGTAAACTGAAGACTCCGGATGAATACTATTACGATCAGGCACAATGGGTTCAGAAACCGTTTGGCTTCTTTGCCTTAGGATTCTCATGCTCAGAAACCGGTCCTCTGATAAAGGTATCATACGCATATGAATTGCACACAGAAACCGGCTATTTTGATCCCCGAACGACGAAGCTGCTCTTCAGAGATTCTACGAAGGTTGGAGAATACGGTTTTCATAATAACCTGGATGGTGGACCGGGTTTTGGTTTCACTCAATTCTTTCAGGAAAATAATGTCTTGTTTACCAGCCTTATGTCCGTCGATATTAAAGAGAATCGAAATTTCTATGCTAATCAGGAGGCACTCTATCCGGATAAGAAAAAGGCGATGCTCGAAATGATCGATTCGCTGGATGAGAATGATAATCCGGTGATCATGGTGGTGCGGCTGCGCAAGGAGCCATGAAGGGGAGGACCCACGGGTTCTCCCGGTGTTCCATTGCATTAATCTCTAAAAATCTTATTTTTATGGAATTCCTTTAAAAAAAATAACCGTCATCATATGAACCGTTTAACACTTGTAGCTCTTGCGATTTGCTGGTCCTCCCTGGTGTTTGCCCAGAAAAAGTACCTGCCTACCTGGGAATCGATCGATAGCCGGCCGATTCCGGAATGGTATCAGGATGCCAAATTCGGGATCTTTATCCATTGGGGAGTGTACTCAGTACCGGCCTGGTCGCCTAAGGGGACTTACGCCGAGTGGTACCAGTATTGGCTGCAACAGAAAACATTATCGGGAAATGGGAAGTTCTCGGGTACGGAAGTGGCTGATTATCATGCAAAAAAATATGGGGAAGCGACTTCATATTATGACCTCGTAAAAGATTTTAAGGCTGAGTTGTTTAACCCGGATGAGTGGGCTCAGCTGTTTGAGAAAGCGGGAGCCAAATATGTGGTACTGACGTCGAAACACCATGAGGGATTTTGTTTGTGGCCCGATGAAACGGCAAATAAAACCTGGGGCTTTCCGTGGAATTCCATGGTTGCCGGGCCGAAACGTGACCTGATCGGCGATCTGACCGATGCAGTGCGTAAAACATCTGTAAAAATGGGACTCTATTACTCCCTGTATGAGTGGTATAATCCATTGTATAAAGCTGATGTAAACAGATATGTTTCAGAACATATGACTCCGCAATTCAAAGATCTGATAACCAGGTATCACCCATCGGTGATCTGGTCGGATGGCGATTGGGACCAGACTGTTGAGACCTGGAAATCGCCGGAATTGCTTGCATGGGTTTATAATGAATCCGGATCGGGTGATGATGTGGTGATTAATGATCGCTGGGGTAAAGGAACCCGGTTTCATCACGGAGGCTTTTATTCGCCGGAATATGACCCTACTTTCGAAAGCGACCGTACCTGGGAAGAGTGCCGGGGCCTGGGATTCTCTTTTGGTTATAACCGTCAGGAGGATGCTGAAGATTATACCAGTCCGCAAACCATTGTGCTATTGTTGACAGATATCGTTTCACGGGGGGGTAATCTCTTACTCGATATCGGGCCGGATGCATCAGGAAAAATACCTCCGATTATGCAGGACCGGCTTCTTGAAGTGGGTAAATGGCTTAAGGTAAATGGAGAAGCTATATATGGAACCCGCAAATGGATCCGCAGCTGCCAATGGTCGGCCGGGGATCAGAAATATGAGAAGAAAGAGCAGGCTTATGCCGGTGCAGGTTTCATTCTTAAACAAACTATCAATCCGGAACCCGGAAAGGCAGTCAAGGAGGCTTTCTTTACGGCAAAGGGAAATACTGTTTATTGTATCTTGCCCAAATATCCGCGTGAGAGTTTTGAGATCAGGGAATATCATCCTGGCGAGCATGCCAGGATCACGTTGCTGGGAACAGGAAAACCGTTGAATTGGCTTAGGACCCAGAATGGCATCCGTGTGGAAGTTCCGATGCTGCTTCCGGGTGAATTGCCCTGCGACCATGCCTGGACGATTAAAATTGAAAACCCTTAAAATTGAAAACAATTAAAGCATAAAAAAATGGCTGAAGACTATAAAATAATTTTTTCGATGGTCGGGGTAGGAAAGGTTGTTCCGCCCAACCGGCAAATTTTAAAGGATATCTATTTGTCATTTTACTATGGCGCAAAGATTGGTATCATTGGATTGAACGGATCCGGTAAGTCGACTTTGCTCCGGATCATTGCAGGGCTCGATACGTCGATACAGGGCGAGGTGGTATTTGCGGGCGGCTTTTCGATCGGAATGCTCGAACAGGAGCCGCATCTGGATGATTCTAAAACCGTGAGGCAGGTAGTGGAAGAGGGTGTTCAGGAAATTGTGGATGTGCTCAGGGAATATGAGGCGGTCAACAACCGGTTTATGGAGCCTCTTGATGACGACGAGATGAATAAGCTGATAGCCAGGCAGGGAGAACTCAGTGAATTGATCGATCAGCATAATGCCTGGGAGCTGGACAACCGATTGGAGCGAGCCATGGATGCCCTGAGATGTCCGGAGCCCGATGCCAATGTGGCCGTACTATCGGGAGGTGAGCGGCGCCGGGTGGCGCTCTGTCGCCTGTTGCTAAGTGAACCGGATATCTTGTTGCTGGATGAACCGACCAACCACCTGGATGCAGAATCGGTTCAATGGCTGGAAATGCACCTTCAAAATTATAAGGGTACCGTGATCGCGGTGACGCATGACCGTTATTTTCTGGATAATGTCGCCGGCTGGATTTTAGAACTGGATCGCGGGGAAGGAATACCGTGGAAAGGAAATTATTCTTCCTGGCTGGATCAGAAAACTCAGCGGTTGCAGATGGAAGAGAAGACCGAAAGCCGCCGGCGGAAAACCCTTGAACGCGAGCTGGAATGGGTCAGAATGGCACCCAAGGCTCGCCACGCCAAACAAAAGGCGCGTATCGGAGCGTATGAACGGCTTTTGAATGAAGACCAGCGTCAGAAGGAGGAGAAACTCGAAATCTTTATTCCGAACGGTCCGAGGTTGGGAGCAAAGGTCATGGAGGCTATATCTGTGAGTAAAGCGTATGGTGACAAGCTTTTGTTCGAGAATCTGTCATTTGCACTGCCCCCCGCAGGGATTGTGGGGATCATTGGTCCGAACGGAGCGGGTAAAACCACCCTTTTCCGGATGATTATGGGCCAGGAACAATGTGATACCGGACAGTTTAACCTGGGTGAAACAGTTAAGCTTGGTTATGTGGATCAGGCTCATGTAGAGATTGATCCTGAAAAGTCGGTTTGGGAGGTGATATCCGGGGGAAATGAGCAGTTTATGATGGGAGGTAAACTGGTGAATTCCAGGGCTTATGTTTCCCGGTTTAATTTTAACGGAGCCGATCAGCAAAAAAAATGTGCGGTGCTTTCCGGAGGGGAAAGAAACCGGTTGCACCTGGCCCTGACGCTCCGTTCCGAAGCCAACGTTTTATTACTCGATGAACCAACCAACGATATAGATGTTAATACTTTACGCGCACTTGAAGAAGGATTGGAAGGTTTTGCCGGTTGCGCAGTAGTGATCTCGCACGATCGCTGGTTTCTCGATCGCATTGCTACCCATATTCTGGCTTTCGAAGGTAACTCACAGGTTTATTATTTCGAGGGCGGGTTTACTGAATATGAGGAAAACAAAAAGAAAAGGCTGGGTGATGAGGGGCCTAAACGGATACGGTATAAAAAACTGATTTGAAAGTAATAAATGATCCTGCTGGCCAAAGCACAGGATTTGAAATCTAAATGGATACGATACTAAACCAGGTGTATGAGTCAACCGGCCGGAATATCTCAGTTTATTCCGATAGTTTTCTGTATAAATTTATTCAGCAGCGGATAACGGATACCCATTCGGTAAATAAGAACTCCTACCTGAATCTTTTACGGGACGAACCCCTGGAGGCGATGCGCCTTTTGGATTCACTGAATATTTCCTACAGCACTTTTTTCAGGAATCCATTGGATTTTTCCATTATCGAGCGATTTATCCTACCTTCACTTTTTCAGCGGAATGGTTTGAAGAGCGCAAAAAGTTTGAGGATCTGGTCGGCCGGATGTGCCGACGGCCCGGAACCTTACTCCATGGCAATCGTCGGTGAGGAGTTAACGAAGATGCTTTCGATCCCGAACCCTCCGATGATTTTTGCCACTGACCTATCGGGTATGGCCCTGGAGAAAGCCCGGGCGGGGGTCTATTCCGGCCAGGCCATTCAGAATGTTAAAAGGTACCAGCTGGAATCTTGCTTTGTTAAAACAGGTGAATCCTATTCGATCTCCTCACGGTTGAAGAGCCGGGTGGAATTCAGCCATTATGATCTGCTCGATCCGAAAACGACCTCGCCGCCTGCTGCGATATTTGGTGGTTTCGATCTCGCATTTTGCTGCAACCTGATGGTATACTATAAGCCGGCCGTTCATGAAATTATACTGACCAAACTGTATCGTTCGCTGGGAGATAAAGGTTTTCTGGTGGTTGACCAGGCGGAGAAGGGGATTGTGAAGGCATTCAAGGGGTTTCGGCTCTATTCGGCACTCAGTAATATTTTTGTCAAAATTTAGTGGATCTGACATGGAAATGAAATACAATAAGGGCATGAAGAAGAGACAGGTAAAAATCCGGACCCGCCTGATTACGGGTTTCACTGCAATGGTTATGTTCGTTATTGTGATGGGAGTAGTGGCTTTTTTCCAGACAAGAAGTCTCTGGCAAACCACCCGCGATATGTATGACCATCCATACCGGGTCAATATTGCCATCCGGGAAATTCAGATTGGAATCAATGCCATGCAGGTGTCGATCAAAAATGTCATTCTTGCGAAAGATGCCCTGGAGAGGGAACGTTATGTCCAACAAATTATTGCTGCCGAGCAGGATGTGGATAGTCATTTCAAAGTGGTTTATGATCAATACCTCGGCAGCCGGCTAACGGTTGACAGTGCCTATACGGCATTTGCGGGCTGGAAAGCCATACGTGATACCACCATTATGCTGTGCAACGAAGGACGGATCAGCGAGGCATCCCTATGGAGCACCCACCGGGCAAGTGAGTATAAGGAATCCATGTTCTCCGTGATCAATCGCTTACGTGCTTTTGCTATGAACAAGGCAGATACCTATTATGCCACAGCTCAAAAATCAAGTGAAGAACTGCGACTTCAGCTTATCCTGATTCTCGGAGCGGTTTTGATCGTCACCCTCTTCATAGCGACCTCAATATACCGTGCGGTTTCAAGGCCGCTGCGGAAACTTGCTAACCTAACCCATCAATATGGGGAGGGGAATTATACGGTCAGAAGCGATCTTGAATCCACCAACGAAATTGGACAGCTGGCCATTTCCTTCAATCACATGGCCGATAGCATCGTATCAGAATTAAGGATAAAATCGGGAATAAGCAAACTGGGTGAGTCCATGCTTGGAACAGCTGACCTGGCAGAATTCTCAAAATCACTGGTCGGAGCTTTTCTCACGCACACCGATTCTGAAATGGGAGCCTTCTACTTATTAGATGAAGAAAAGGACGTTTTCGTGCCCGTTTTTTCAATCGGATTAACGAACAGTAAACTCATATCCTTCTCAGCCAGGCATTTTGAGGGTGAATTCGGACGGACCTTATTGGAAAAGAAAATCATGCATTTCCGCCAGATACCGGAGGATACGGTTTTCGATTTTTCCACTGTTGCAGGCACTTTTAAACCGCGCGAAATAGTCAACCTCCCGGTGCTGATAAATAATCGGGTTGTGGCCATTGTTTCTTTGGGGACCTTGCATTCTTATTCTGTTGAAGTAATTGAAATGCTGCATATTGCGGAAAAAAACATCTCTGCTGGATTAGGTAGTGTGCTGGCCTTCCAAAAGGTGAAGGCGTATTCCGTTACGGTTGAACTGCAAAATACCGAGCTCGAAATGCAATCGAAAGAATTGAAAATGCAATCGGAGGAATTGCATGAGCAAAATGCGGAACTTGAGATGCAGAAGCGACAGATCGAGGATGCCAACCGGCTGAAAAGTGAATTCCTCTCCAGCATGAGTCATGAACTCCGGACCCCTTTAAATTCGGTTATTGCCCTGTCGGGGGTCCTGAACAGGAAACTAAAAGGGATGGTCCCTGATGAAGAGCATAGTTACCTGGAGATCATCGAGCGGAATGCGAAACATCTTCTTAGCCTGATCAACGAAATTCTGGATTTATCGCGTATTGAAGCTGGGAAGTCTGATATTCAGTATAATACTGTTTCCTTAAAAGAGTTGACTCAGTCCATACTGGATTCACTGCAGGTGCAGATTAAGAAAAAGAAACTGAAGGTGGAGGACCTGATCGGGGCTGACTTCCCGATGATCCGGACCGATCAGGCGAAATGCCATCATATTCTCCAGAATCTGATTGGAAATGCAGTGAAATTTACCGAATCAGGAAAAGTGGAAATATCCGCTCGCGTGATGGATAATCAGGCATTCCTCACTGTGAAGGATACTGGAATCGGCATAAACAAAGAAGATTTACCCCGGATTTTTGAACAGTTTCATCAGGTGGATGGGTCTGCATCAAAGAAACATGAGGGAACCGGATTGGGTTTGGCCATTGCCGATAAATACGCCAAAATGCTGGGTGGTAAGATCGAGGTTATCAGTACAATCGGTGTCGGTTCCGAGTTTACCTTCATTATTCCTGTTCCGCCGTCCGAAATGATTGATCTGAAGAACCTGAATGAGGCGCTGCAGGCCGATGCCAGTGAACACTTCCAGATCCACACGGATCAAGGCCTTTCGACCCCCCCAAATGTTAAAATTCTGATTATTGAAGACAGTGAACCGGCGATTATTCAATTGTCGGAAATCCTCAGGGAAGAGGGATATTTCTTTGACGTGGCTCGTAGCGGCTTAGAGGCCATTGAGATGGTGAAATATAGTGTTCCGGACGCAATTATTCTCGACCTGATGATGCCCGGAATGGATGGATTTGAAGTATTGGAGAATATCCGCGGAACTGAAAAAACCAAAAGTATTCCTGTGGTTATCCTGACTGCGAAGTATTTAAATAAAGATGAGCTTAAACGATTGACATCCAATAATATTTATCAATTGATACAGAAAGGGGATGTTGGAAAAGGGGAATTGTTGAATCATATCCAAAAAATGGTCCGGATTAAAATGGTTCCGGAGAAAATTCTCCCGAAACATGCCGTTCCGGTTGTCAGGGAAGGAAAGGCAACGTTGCTTCTGGTGGAAGATAATGAGGACAATGTGAAGACCATCCAGGTGCTTCTTGGTGATACGTATCATGTGATTGTTGCACGCGATGGTGCAGAGGGGGTGAAAACTGCCGGAACCCTGAAGCCCGACCTGATCCTTCTGGATATTTTCCTTCCGGAAAAGGATGGATTTCTGGTGCTTGAAGAAATTCGAAAAATAGAATTACTGAAACAGATTCCCGTAATTGCCATAACTGCCAGGGCCATGAAAGGAGACCGTGAACAAATCCTGAGATATGGATTTGATGATTATTTGTCGAAGCCGGTATCCGCTGAGCTTTTGACGGAAACCCTCAGTAAATGGATTTTGACTTTACCCGGTAATTGAAAGGAATGCTATGATAAAAATTCTTGCCATCGATGATAACCATGATAACCTGATTGTATTACAGGCTCTGCTTTCTGATGCATTTCCCGATTCACGGATTATTATGGTCCAGTCAGGTGTTGAAGGCATTTTTATGGCCAAAACCGAGAATCCGGATGTGATCCTGCTCGACCTGGTCATGCCGGGCGTTGACGGTTTTGAGACTTGTCGCAGATTAAAGCAGGATTCGTTTTTGCGCCGCATTCCGGTTATCATTCTCACCGCAGCAAAAACAGAAACCTCCTATCGGGTGAGGGCCCTGAAAATCGGTGCGGAAGCCTTTCTGAGCAAGCCGATTGATGAATCTGAACTAACCGCACAGGTATCCTCAATGATCCGGATAAAAAAATCGGAAGATGCAGTCAGGTTGGAAAACCGCCGGCTTGAAGAGGTGGTAAGGGAAAGGACCGATGAGTTGCTAAGGGAACTTGAAGACAAAAAGAATACAGAGGAACAATTGAAAAAGTCCTTCTCCGAACTGGAAGAGGGAAGAAAAGCGACCTTATCCCTGCTGGAAGATTTAAAAATTGAGATAGAGGAGCGACAAAAAATTCAAAATGAGCTCGTTGAAGCAAAAGAGAAGGCAGAGGCCAGCGATCGCCTCAAAACAGCCTTCCTGAATAATATTTCACACGAAGTAAGGACCCCTTTGAATGGAATTCTTGGTTTTGGAGAATTGATCACCGATCCGGACCTGACAGATGAAACCAAAAAAATGTATCTTGCTGTGCTAAACGCCAGTTCAGACCGCCTTTTGAAGACTATAAACGACTTTATGGATATTTCCCTTATTGTTTCCGGCAATATGGAAGTCAGAAATTCGATTTTCAATTTTGGAGACCTTCTGGAAAGAATCTGTTTAGACATGAAGGAGTTGTTGATGGCAAAAAATATGGTGGTCAATATTAAAAAACCAGAACTGAGGCCTTTGATCCTCGGTTCTGATGAGGCTCTGGTGCAAAAGGTACTGATCAATCTTCTGGACAATGCGATAAAATATTCCAACAACGGGTGCATTGATATGGGTTACCACCAGGACAAAGAGGTTGTGCGTGTTTATGTGAAGGACCCCGGCATCGGGATCAGCAAAGAAAAGCATGAGCAGATCTTTGAACGTTTTGTGCAGGAAGATCCTTCAAACACCCGGAGGTATGAAGGCAGCGGACTGGGATTGTCAATATCCAAAGGAGTAGTTGAATTATTGGGCGGAAAGATCGGGGTGGAATCGGAGAAAGGCATAGGCTCCACGTTCTGGTTTACCCTGCCATTGAATGAAAAAAAATGATTGATGGAAACCACAAAAATTCTTCTGGTCGAGGACAATCCGCTTGATGCGGAACTGGCCATGCTGGAGATTCGCCAAAGCGAGGTTTCTTGTGAAATTAAGGTAGTGGATACGCTTCCCGGTTTTATTATCGCCTTGAATTCCTATCGTCCTGACCTGATTGTTTCCGATTTTATTTTGCCTGGGTTTGATGCTTTTAAAGTGATGGATCTGACCTGGGAGATGGATGAGCTCATTCCGGTCATCATTATCACTGGCTCCATTAATGAAGATGTTGCCGTAAAATGCATTAAGGCGGGGGCACAGGATTATATTCTCAAAGAAAATCTGAAGCGATTGCCGTTTGCCATCGAAGATGCACTGGAGCTTCGTCGGATCATTGCCAGTAAAAACAGGGCTGAAGCGGCTCTGAAAGATAGCAAGGACCAACTGGAAATGTTTTTTTCCCAATCCCTTGACGGATTTTTCTTTATGATGGTTGATCAGCCGGTTTTTTGGATCCCTCATGCTGAAAACAGAACTGTTTTTGAATATATATATAATAATCAGAAGATTACAAAGATTAATCAGGCGATGCTCGATCAATATCAAGGCAAGTCTGAGGATATGATGGGTAAAAAGCCCACGGAATTTTTTGCGCACGATCCTGAACAGGGTAAAAAAGTTTGGCGGAAACTGCTGGATGAAGGGTACGTTTTGCTGGATACCTATGAGCGGCGTCAGGATGGCGAGATGATGTGGATAGAAGGAGAATATCAGTGCATGTATGATGATTCCGGAAGGTTTATTGGGCATTTCGGCCTTCAGAAGGATGTGACTGAAAGGAGGTTGAACGAGATCCGGATCCGCGAGAGCGAAACCCGGTATCGTACACTTATAGAAAATATCGGCGAAGGCATAGGACTGGTCAGCCCTGACGAAGTCTTTACGATGACCAATCCTGCCGCAGAAACGATTTTTGGTGTCGAGGCCGGAAAGCTGGAGGGTAAAAGCCTGTTAGATTTTACCACGAAGGAGAGTGTAAATCAGGTGAAGGAGCAAACAGAAAGGCACCTGGCCGGTGAAAAATCAGCTTATGAGCTTAAAATCAGGAGATCTGACGGGGATACCCGCGATCTGCTGGTCACGGCGGTTCCACAATTTGATGATTCCCACGAATTTATTGGCACATTCGGGGTTTTTCGCGACATGACTGAAATCAAGAGGGCCCAGGACGCTGTTAAAACGCAGTTGGTTGCCCTCACACAGCCGATTGATGACGCGAATGGAATTGATCTGTATAGTTTGTTTAATATTGAGGACCTACAGCGGATTCAGGACGAATTTGCAGAAGCGACCGGGGTTTCCTCCATAATTACACACCCTGACGGTACCCCGGTTACCAAGCCCACCAATTTCTGCAGGTTGTGTGGTGACGTGATTCGCAAAACGGAAAAAGGGCTTGCGAATTGCCTGCGGTCAGATGCTGCAATTGGAATTGACGGGATTAGCGGCCCGGTGATGCATTGTTGTTTAAGCGGTGGCCTTTGGGATTCCGGAGCCATCATTACGGTAGGAGGCAAGCACCTGGCCAACTGGCTGATCGGACAGGTCAGAAATGAGGCGCAGGATGATGCAACGCTTTTACAGTAT
This sequence comes from Bacteroidales bacterium, assembly GCA_038330665.1. Taxonomy (GTDB): domain Bacteria; phylum Bacteroidota; class Bacteroidia; order Bacteroidales; family UBA12481; genus UBA12481. The sequence continues at coordinate 558 of JBBQOG010000049.1, read as the reverse complement.
GCGGATGAAATTGGTGCCGACCGTGAAGTTTTCCGGGAAGCATTGGCAGAAGTTCCGGTCATGGCCCAGGAACGCTTTGCGAAAATTACGAAGGCTCTCTTTACCATTGCACATGAACTTTCCCTGAAGGCCTATCAGAATGCACAGCAGGCAAGGTTTATCCAGGAGAAACAGGAGAGTGAAGCCGCGCTGCGGGCGAGCGAGACCAAATATCGTACGTTGGTTCAATACTCCAGTGATCCGATATTCAGTTTTAATCCTGATGAAAGTTATCGATTTGTAAATGAGGCATTTGCGAAACCATTTGGAAAAGCGCCTGAAGAAATTATAGGGAAAACACCCCATGAGATTTTTCCCCATGAAGAAGCTGAGAAGAGATTGGGACTGGTGCGGAAAGTATTTAGAACCGGTGAAAACGGCAGTATCGATGTGAAAGTGGTGACTGCTACCGGCGAGGTTCGCTATTATCTAACGATGTTGGATCCGATCAAGGATGCGAAGGGTAATGTATTGTGGGTGTCGTGCATCTCTAAAAACATCACCGATCGAAAAATAGCC
>JBBQOG010000048.1:0-12947 GCA_038330665.1 Bacteroidales bacterium | reverse complement strand
GATCCTTTTATCCGATATGGATAAAACGGTCAAGAAATGTTCTAAGGTGATCGGGATGCACTCAATAAAGGCCAAGCCCAAACTGAAAAAGAGTGGCCGGAGTACACGGGACAAGGATTTCTACCGTAAAAACGAATATGTCCGGTGGGTCGACGATGCATTTCTGCTCATGGGGAAAGCCTATTTTTATAAAAGGGATTTCTTCCCGGCCATCGAAACGCTCCAATATGTGATGACGCAATTTCCTGACGACGGGTTGGCTGAGGAAGCCAGTTTATGGCTGGCCATGGCTCATCTGGAATTGAAGCATTACCCCGAATCCCAGCAAATTCTCAATCGCCTGATGGCGGATCCGAAATTCAGTTCCAAGCTCAAGCCGCAGCTTCAGGCCGTTTATGCCGACTGGTATCTCAGGCAGGGTGATCTGGTTACGGCTATTCCCTTGCTGGAAAAGGCAGCAGAGTCGTTCCCGGTAAAGAGTGAGCGGATGCGGATCAGTTATGTGCTGGCCCAGGTTTATGAAGCCGACAAAGATTCATCGAATGCATCCCTTTGGTACACCCGCGTGAATGAACTGAACCCGCCCTACGAGATGGCCTTTAATGCAAGAATTAGCCGGGCCCGTTTGTACCAGGGTGGCGAACAGTTGGCAGCTATTCGCAAGGAGCTGATTAAAATGCTGAATGACGTCAAGAATATCGATTATCTCGACCAGGTATACTATGCCTTGGCTGAATTGGAAATGAAGGAAGGGAATGAACCCGGTGGAGTGGATTATTTTAAAAAATCCATTGCTGTCAATATTTCCAACGTGACCCAAAAGGCTGTTTCCTACCTGGCGCTGGCGAAGTATTATTATGCAAAGGATGAATTTATTCCTGCCGGTGCTTATTACGACAGTTGCAGCCAGGTTGTGCCCGATACCTATCCCGATTATAAAAACCTGACCACTTTTGCCGAGAAGGTGCGGTTGCTGGCTGAAAACCTCACGCTGGCGCAACGAGAGGACAGTTTACAGACTATTGCCCGGATGCCGGATGCCGAGCGTGAAAAGCTCATAGCCGGTTTGGTAGCCGAAGCCCAGCGCAAGGAGGATGAAGCCAAGACTCTTCAAGAAGAGGAACGACTGAATATGCAGTCAGGAAGAATGAACGGCATGGGAACCATGACCGGAATGAATAATCGTGGGGCTTTCGGAACGCAGAACAACCAGGGTGGGATGCCAAGGGGCGGACAGACGGCTAACCCCATGGGAATGGATGCCGGATCGGGAGGAAGCAATCAGGGGATGTCAGGGGCGACCAGCTGGTATTTTTATAACCCTGCGGCCATCAGTTTCGGAAGCATCGAATTCATAAAATTCTGGGGGCGCCGGAAACTGGAGGACAACTGGAGAAGATCGAACAAGAAGGTGGTTTCCGAAGCCAATGACCTTTCGTCGGGCGGAGAGACCGGGGAGATTTCTACTCCCGTGGCCAGCACCAAAGCCAACACATTCAAGCCCAATCAACGGGATTATTATCTGAACGACCTTCCCCTGAACGATACGCTGATCAAGGAGTCCAACGACCGGATCGCACAGGCATACCTGAATGTCGGCAAGATCTTCAATGATGAACTCAATCGGCCGAACGAGGCCATCTACTATTTTGACTGGCTGAACAACAGATTTCCCAATGACGAGAGGGTGCTGTTTTCCTACTATAATATCTATCAGATATATACCACATTAAAGTTGGAGAGTGAGATCAAAAAATACAAGGACCTGATCATCTCTAAATTTCCGGATAGCCGGTCGGCAAAGATCATCAGCAACCCGAATTACTTCAAGGATCTTGATGCCGAGCGTGAATCAGCGGTGAAGTTTTATGAAAAAACGTACCAGGATTACAAAGGCAAGGCCTATGCCAGCGTGCTGAAAAACTGTGCACAGGCGGACACAGCATTCAAGGCAAATCCCATCCGGGATAAGTTCGGATTGCTCCGGATCATGGCCTACGCCAAACAGAATCCGGCTGACACCGCCGGCCTGGTGAAATCCATAAATGACCTGATATTTAAGTATCCCGACAGTGAAGTGGCCGAACCGGCCAAGAATCTCCTGAGCTACATCCAGAAGGGACCCACCAGTGGTGCAGGTAAAAGTACCCGTAAGGTTCAGGCGGGTGTGGGCGAGCCCGCCAAAGATCAGCCATCGGTTAATTTCGCCACGGATGATCCTTCCACCCATTTTTATATTGTGATCTTATCTGGAACTGCTGTGGATGTGGGCAAGCTTAAATTCAGAATATCCAATTTCAATGTCGAAAAATACACCGAAGACTTTTTTGAGGTTTCTTCCACAATATTCGACGGAGATATGCTGGTGGTAACAGTCAAGAATTTTACCAATAAAAAGGTGGGGATGGGGTATTTCCAGGCCATCACCGCAGATCCCAAAGTTTTTGAAGGTATGAAGGAAACCGATTACCGTCATTTCATCATAACAAAAGACAACTATACACGTTTATATAAAAGCAAGAACGTATTCCAGTATTTCCAATTCTTCCGCGATAATTATCTGAATGAATAATTACACTCCATGATCAAATCCCTTTCTATTTTGTGGGCAGACGACGAGATTGATCTCCTGATGCCGCATATACTTCTGCTCAGAGGCAAGGGGTTTGAAGTGGTAACCGCGAACAACGGCGAAGATGCCATTGGGCTGGTAACGGAACGGGAGTTTGACCTGATCTTTCTCGATGAGAACATGCCCGGCCTTACCGGACTGCAGGTCCTGAGCCGCATTAAAACGATTCGTCCGAATATCCCGGTAGTCATGATTACCAAAAGCGAAGAAGAGGATATCATGGATGAGGCCATCGGCTCCAAGATTGCAGATTACCTGATCAAACCGGTCAACCCCAAGCAGGTGTTGCTAACAATCAAGAAGTTTGTGGACACCAAAAGGCTCATCAGTGAAAAGACGACCTCCACGTACCAGACGGAATTCGGAAAGATCGGAATGCAGATCAATGAAAGTTTATCATGGGAAGACTGGATTCAGGTTTATAAAAAACTGGTTTATTGGGAACTTGAGCTAAAGGAGTCGATTGAAACTCCGATGGATGAAGTATTTCGGATGCAGAAATCCGAAGCCAATCAGAACTTTATCCGTTATATTAAAAAGAATTATGCCAGCTGGTTCACCAAGGATTTTGGTCAGAGACCGATTCTTTCCCCTGATATTATGAAGCATAAGGTGTTTCCCCTGCTTTCAAGAGATATCCCGGTGGTGATGCTGGTCATTGACAATCTCCGGTATGATCAGTGGAAAGTGCTGGAACCGGTTATTGCGGAAAACTATGTGGTGGAACAAGACGAGATTTACCTTTCGATTCTTCCCACTGCCACGCAATATGCCAGGAATTCGCTTTTTGCAGGGCTCATGCCGCTGGCCATTTCAAAAATGTATCCGGAAGTCTGGATGGAGGATTTTGAGGAGGGCAGTAAGAATATGCATGAGGAGGACCTTCTCCGGAGCCTGATGCATCGGTTAAAGATTCCGCACAAATTCATCTACGATAAAATCAGTAACAACCGGGCTGGCAAGCGATGGGTGGAACATCCCAATGAGCTTACCGACATGCCGCTTTCGGTGCTGGTATACAATTTTGTGGACATGCTTTCACATGCCAGGACCGAAACGAACATGATCCGGGAACTGGCCAATGACGAAGCTTCCTACCGGACGCTCACGCATACCTGGTTCATTCATTCCCCGCTGCTCGAACTCTTGCGGGAATTGGCGAAGAAAAAGGTCACGGTGGTCATTACCACGGATCACGGAACGACCATGGTAGAGAATCCCATCAAGGTGATCGGCGATAAGCTTACTTCAACAAACCTCCGTTATAAGCAGGGTAAGAACTTGAATTATAACCCCAAAGAGGTTTTTGAAATCACCCGTCCCGAAGATATCCAGCTGCCAAAATCCAATGTGAGCTCCAGTTATATATTTGCCACCGGCGCTGATTTTTTTGCTTATCCCAACAATTATAACCATTACGTGAAGTACTACCGGAACACCTTCCAGCATGGAGGGGTGAGCATGGAGGAGATGCTGGTTCCGTTTATCGTACTTCAGCCGAAGTAATTTCCGAATGAAAGAGTTGGTATTTCAAGCCAGAGATTTGTCGGACCTGAATGGAATAGCCGCCCGCCTGGTTGAGGCCGCAGGAGAGGAACGAATTCTGGCTTTTTACGGTCAGATGGGAGTCGGGAAAACCACCCTGATACGTGCGCTGTGCTCCGGTCTCGGGGTCAAAACCGAGGTAACCAGTCCCACCTTTGCCCTGATCAACGAATATCCTTCGGCCAACGGCCTGGTTTTTCATTTCGATTTTTACCGGATCAAAAGGATCAGCGAGGCGCTGGACTTCGGCATCGATGAATATTTCGACAGTGGCAACTGGTGCCTGATGGAGTGGCCGGAGAACCTTGAGGAGCTTTTGCCCGCTTCCACCCTTCGGATTTACCTCGTCGAAAACCCCGATGGCAGCCGGACCATCAAGTTAACAATCCCTTCGTAGCGTATTGTCGGATATTTTGTAAATTGCCTTCTTAACTCTGGTGATTGGCATGTATTATGGAAGAATCTGGCAAACCCGTATCCTTTTTTCAGCATGGGATGATGCCCCAGGAGGAAACCCTTGACCGGGAAAAAAAAGGAAAACAATTAGTGGTTGGATTACCCAAGGAAACGGATCCCCTCGAAACCCGTATTTCCCTGACCCCACAGGCGGTGTACCAGCTTGTGGAAGGGGGGCACCGGGTATTGATTGCCCGCGGTGCAGGTGCTGGCGCGAAATTCTCGGACCACGACTATTCCGAAGCGGGCGCAGAGATGAGGGATGATAATGCCGCTATTTTTGAGGCCAACATCATCCTGAAGGTATCTCCCCTGACGGCGGCGGAAATCGATTTGCTCTCCTCAGGAAAAATTATCATCACCGGACTCCATCTGGCCACCCGCAATGAGGCCTATTTCCAGGATCTGATCCGTCGGAAAGTGACCGCAATTGCTTTTGAACTGATCCGGGATGAGGCCCAGGAAGTGCCGGTCCTTCGCTCGATGTGTGAGATTGCCGGGACGGTTGCCGTGAATATCGGCTCGGGATTGCTGAGCAGTGAAAATGGCGGTAAGGGAATTCTTCTGGGGGGGATCACCGGGATCACGCCCGCCGAGGTATTGATCCTGGGTGCCGGCACTGCCGCTGAAAATGCAGCCCGAACGGCGCTCGGTATGGGTGCTATCGTTAAAGTGTTCGATCGTTCGATCACGAACCTCCGGTCACTTAAACACTTTCTGGGACAAGGGGTTTTCACTTCTGTCATGCATCCTCCTGTACTCAGGAAATCATTTGAAACTGCCGACCTGGTGATCAGCACACTCCAACGACTGGAGGAGGACTCTTTTTACCTGATCCCGGAGGACCTGATTCTTTCAATGAAGCCGGGTTCGGTACTGATTGATATTCATGTGGACCAGGGCTCGAGTTTCGAAACCGGAATCTATACTTCACGAGAACAACCTGTTTTTACCCGGCACGGGGTGGTCCATTATATGGTTCCCAACCTGCCGGCAAAGGTGGCCCGAACGGCTTCGATTGCGCTCAGCAATGTGCTGATGCCGGTTTTACTGGATAAGGGTCGGAGTGGGGGGATACTTAGGCTCGTTAAAGATGATCTGGGTGTCAGGCAGGGCGTATACCTTTATAATGGAATTTTAACAAATTTGCTGATTGGTAATCAGTTCGGAATTCCGTCCAGTGATATAGACCTGCTGTTATCGGCATTTTAAAAGACCGCCCTAACCTGCAGCTGGGCGCTGTGAACAGCTTTGCCGCCCGGCACTATTCTGCCTTCGTAAACACCTTCCAGGATCAGGTTTTTACCCAATTTGAAGCGGGATGAAAGTTGTGCAACCCCGTTATTCCCATTCCCCATCCCACGAAGCATGGTATATCCTGAAGGTGAATCGGCCTGCCCATCAAATTTTACATACACATATTGAACCGACAGGCTGACCTGTCCTTTTTCCGGTATCTGCAAGGTGAAAACCGATTCCAGGCGGTTCGACAGGATGCTCGCACCATCGGTTTGGTTATTTTCCGACCGGAGTTCCCAATCGGTTCCAATCCGGAAATTCGAACCCACCTGGCACTCGATCTGCAGGAGCTCCGACTGGCTGACCAGGATATAATTCCGTGCCGCGAAATATTCAGATACGGATTCCCTGCGCGACCAATCACTCGAGGAATTCAGCTGCCAGGATGGATGAAACCGGTAACGCAAGAGTAGAGAGTTGGACCAGTTCACCAACCCGTCGGCACCATTGGTGAGGGTGGTGCGTGTGGACAACTTCTGGGTCACCAGCTCGGCATTGAATTTTGTTCCCGATCGGTTGAACGACAAACTGTGGCGTAATTGAGCGTTCAGGTTCATGAGCCGCTGGTCGGTAGGATCGACCGTGAAGGGATTCAGCAGGAACAGATAATCACCACGGGGGGTTTTTTTATCGATACGGTAGGCCAGCTGGCTGGTAAACCTGGAGATAAATCCCTTTTTTGGCTGAATAGTGAAAACCTGGTTGAACCGGTCCACCAGGGTGGGAATAAATTCAGTGCCCAAGCGGAAGATCCGGATAAAGGTAGCCTGATCTTTATAAAAGGAGGTTTCGAATTCGTTGAGCTCCTTGATTCCATTGTGGTTATAATCTTTCCAGGTATAATATCCCTGGCCGCTCGCCACCTCCAGGTATGAATATTCCGGTTTCCGGTCGTAGCCCGATCCGATCTCCAGGAAGGTTTGTGAACGGAGCAGGCCTTCCCAGGCCTGCCAGCGGTTTTCGATCCTGCCGGTTACCGTTTTGCCGTTTTCCCCGGTAGCCAGACTTCCGCTGTCGGCCTCAAGTGCGCGAAGATGAAATCCCGCCCGGAAATTGAGGGCAGGGTTTTTCGACAGGTCGACCCAGCTTTCGGCATCCCAGGCACGCGCATGGGTAAACAGTTGGTTGTCGACCGGCAACCGGTCGGTCCGGTTACTGACCCTGACCATCCAGGGCTGGCGGTTTTCTTTTTTCTGTGAAGCCTCCACGCCAAATTCCTGAAAGGCCTGGCTGTTACCCAGCAGGCTGTCGTTTCCGGCTAATTTCCAGCGGTTGCTTTCTCCGTTTTCCGACCACTCCACGCGAAGAGTACCCCACTGGCGTCGAACACGTATGTTGTGCCGGAAGAAGGCTGTATTGCGGAAAGAATCATTCGAAAGCAGGTAGCTTCCCGACCAGGCAGTCTCCCATTTTTTTCCAGCCACACGTCCGTCGGTGAAATGCCGGAATCCGGAATAATCAGATCCCAGGTTGAGATATTCGAGTCGGTAGGAGGCTTTCAGGCTATCTTTCCCCGAAAGGGTCAACCCCGATTCCAAAAAGTTTTCGCGCAGTGTGACCCCGTTTGCCGCAAGATTCCAGTCGCGCTCAAACTCCACTGCACGGAACCGTTCCACCGGATCGAACTGCAATCCGGTAAAACGGTAGTTAATGAATGAATTAAGAATGAGACTGCTGTCGGGCTTTAGTAAATCCCTCCTGAGCAGATTGGCTTTCAACCCCATTCCGGTATTATTCCCATCATCGAGGGATGAAAAGGTATTTCGGTCGTTTCGTGTGAGCGACCATTCCATGTCGACCTGCATATGTGATCCCAGCGATTGCCGGGTACCTGCTGAAAATACCTGCTTGCTTTGCGGCATCACCAAACGGGTGACCGGTTCGTAACTGCCTTTCAATATCCCGTTTTCCGGAGCCATCCAGTGGAAAACCCGACCATTGGCTGCCGACTGAATGGGTTCATAATTTCCGTTTCCGGCACCGACAAATGAAAATCCGGCCTCATATTTGGCGCTGTCAGGGTTAAAACTCTGAATAAGAATGCTGTCGTAACGAACTCCATTGACGAGGGTATCGGCCAGTTTATAAAATACGCGATCGTTTTTAAACAGCGATTCATGGATGGCACTCACCCGGGCCCGGTTCGGATTGTCACCGATCGAGGCCAGCAGCTGTTTGTTTGCATCCGTCAGATCCTGGAGCAGGGGCTGGTTCTTAGCATCATTTTCTGAAAAGATATTGATGAACCAGCTCCCTGATTTGGTTTTCCATCGGTTCTCGGTATAAAACAGGAACCGGGAGTAACTGCGCTCGGTATATTCAAATTCAGCTACGATCCTTTTGTCCTTGGTAATCAGAATTTTAGGAGTAAACCGGATCTCGGCGGTGTTATAATCGATGGTATAGTCTGATTCCTCCCCCCTCATCAACGGTATCCCATCAATATAAACCTTTTCACTACCGGCGATGACCTGGATATAATTTTCGCCGTTGGCTCCGGTGAGCAGGTAAGGTCCCTGATTGCCCTCGGTACCCTGAATATGGTTCCGGGCATACTTTCCTTTGACTACCGCCGCACCGGTACTGGTGCGGAAGCTGGCATTCCCCGACCGGGCAGGTATTTCGGTGGTGAACCGGGCACCCTGAACGCGCTTATTCATCTGTAAAAAGTAACCGGTTTCCGGACGGATATCGAAGTCGCCGGCGAGGATTTCATTGCTTTGATTGTAGATTCTCAGGAAAACCCGGTCAAATTCCTGTATCTGCTGGGTGTTTCCCTCGGGTTGAATAGGCATGTTGGCATCGGTAAGGGTGGCTTCGATGCGAAAGTCCTTGTTCAGTTTGCCGTCGAGCTGAAGATTCAGGTTTGAGGTCAGCGAGGCATCCCGTGTGTTTCCCAGGCTTACACCCCTCGACAGGCTTCCGCTGCTCCGGAGCGACCCTTCCGACAGTCGCTCCAGGCTCTCACGGGATTGAATCCCGGATGCCGGTTTGTAAACCGGCGGATTGATGCGGTTGAAGGAATAGTCTTTATGCTGATAGAGCTTGCTGAAATCGACAGGGAACACCTCATATTCGATCCGGATGGAATCTGCCTGATTAAAGTGACCCGGAATGAGTATCAGTGTTGATTTTTTCCAGTCGATCGAATACAGGGAGTCAGGCAGTTCCTGGTCATCTTTTTGATAGGCCTTCCAGGTATCGGGCTTAAGCGAGAGCGTATCTATGCGTAGGGTGTCGGAGGTTACGGCGAGTTTTCGGGAGCGGAGGGATTGTGAGAGCAGGGAAGCAGGAAGCAGGCAGAAGAGGGTTATCAGGAAGATATTGGCGGTAAGGAACCGTTGTATGGGATGGGATACTATTTTGGAAAGGTTAGCCATTGATCAAAAGTAGGCAAAAAGAAAAGCAGGCCTTTTACTGCAGCAGTTAATCCCTTATAACGTAATATTTAGAATCATTGTATGACACCCTGGTAACCGTTTTCCGGAGTTGATCCGGAATGAATATTCATAAAGACAAAAAAGGGACGAACCCACCGGCCCGCCCCTTTTTGATTAAGGTTCCATTTTTCCTACCATTTCGGTATGGCTCTTCCCGGTGTCCAGGGATAACCCAGGCGGTCGAATTCTTTTTTGAGATTTTCAACCGACTGTTTGATCCTTTCCACTTGCGGGACGATTTTTACCATCTCTCCGGCCACGATATCATATTGTTCCACTGCGCTTTCGGGTACATCCTGGTTGGCGCTGATATAGCGGATGCCGCGAATTCTTGATGATAGCCCCGGCTCGGCGGCATCCTGTAATCTGCTGATGATGGGGTTACCGTTAAAACGGATTCCCAGATCTTGCAGCTCCGTTTCGAGGGATTTCAGTTCAGACATCAGGTTGTCCGGACCCCCGAAGTTGAATACCAGCTGCTTGCCATACTGAACATCCGTGGAAAGATCCTGCATTTCAGTGGTCGTGGCATTAACCGAGTTTCCAAGTTTGCTGGCTTTCTCGATAAAGGCAATGACTGATGCGCGGTCCTTTGCAGGAAGGGTAAAATTATTGATGAGACGGAAGGAGAAGGGCTCCGGTCCGGCCAGTTGGGTAACCACCCCACTCACATTCCGCGCCAGTTCCACGGTATATTTTCCGGGTAGTGCGGATACCGGAGCCTGAACAGTGCCCATCGGATTGGCCTGGCCTCCCCTCATATTCGGACTGGTGGGGACTTCCTGGTCATAATCCCAGTTAATCCTGGAGATACCGGTCGCCTGGGCGGTTTTGATCACCTTAACCACCTTGCCCTGGCTATCCTTGATGGTAAAGAGCAGGAATGGGGTTTGTTCTTCCTCTTCAGCCCTCAGATCGGCATAAGTCGGGTAGGGAGGATTGGTTCCGTCTTTGCGGGCTTTGGTTTGTGCTTCCTTTCGGATCTGCTTGAGAGTTTTAACCTTATCCTTTACAAAATAGGTGAAGGTTACTCCGTAATCCGGGTTGGGTGCGGTAAAATAGTTATGGCCCTGGCCATATTTTCCACCCATCTGATTATACATAATACCTTCCTTGATGGGATAGAATTTAGCCTCCATATCCAGATCAGCAGCTGCGAAACTCCTCAGCAGGGTATAGTCGTCCAGGATAAAGAATCCGCGGCCGAAGCTGGCCAGAACCAGGTCGTTTTCACGTTCCTGGATGGCGATATCGTAAATAGCAATCGTCGGCAGGCCGGCTTTCATCTGAATCCATTTTTCGCCACTGTTAAAGGATACCCAGAAACCAAATTCAGTACCGAGAAACAGGATTTCTTTTTTGACCGGATCCTGCTGGATGGAATGAACCATTCCGTTCTCAGGAAGGTTTGAGGATATGGAAGTCCAGGTTTTACCCAGGTCGTTGCTTTTGAAGAGGTAGGGTTTAAAATCAGCCCGTTTTAAATTATTAAAACTGGCATAAAGCGTATTGGCATCAAACTTATCGGCCAGGATGCAGCTTACATAGGTCATGTCGGGGACTCCTGCAACCGATTCGATCTTCGTCCAGTTTTTCCCGTCGTCGGTGGTGATCTGGATCAATCCGTCGTCGGTGCCCACAAAGAGGGTTCCCTGTTTCACGGGTGATTCGGCCAGAGCGACAATATTTCCCCAAACAGAGGTGGAATTGTTTTTGGATACGGCATCGATATTCTGAACGACGCCCATCACCGGCAACTTGTTCCGATCCATCTGGCGGCTCAGATCGGGTGAAATCACCGACCACTTATTTCCGTAATTTCCCGATTTAAAGAGTTTATTGGCAGCAAAATAGATGGTTTTATGATCAAATTTTGAGATCAAAATCGGTGCATTCCAGTTCCAGCGATACGCTTCGCCCAGGGGTTCCTGAGGCTGAATACTCATAGATTCACCGCTTTTCCGGTCGTAGCGGACGAGCCCGCCGAACTGCGATTCGGAATAAACGATATCCGGATTGGTAGGATCCACCTGCTGGAAAAATCCATCACCCCCGCAGGTCACATACCAGTCATCATTAACGGCACCGGTACTGCAGAACACCCGTGAAGGACCGCCGAAAGAATTGTTGTCCTGGGTACCGCCGTATACATTATAGAACGGCGTATCATAGTCCACGGCAACCCGGTAGAATTGGGTCACCGGAAGATTGGATTTAAATTGCCACGATTTGGCCTGGTCGAAAGTTTCGTACACCCCGCCATCGCATCCGATAATATAATGATTCGGATCGCGCGGGTCCATGAAGAAGCAGTGGTTGTCCACATGCTTGCCGCTTTCTCCGAGCGGACTAAATGTGGCACCGCCATCATTGGTCACCTGGGCCATCATTTCCATGGAATAAACGCGGTCCACATCCCAGAGGTCGCAGTAAATACGGCTGTAATACTGAGCGGATCCGGAATCGTGACTGCTCATTTTTTGCCAGCTGGTTCCGCCATCGTCGGTACGGTAAAATCCGCCTGAGCCCTCCGCGGCTTCAACAATTGCATAAACCACATCCGGGTTTACCGGAGAAATGGCCAAACCGATCCGGCCAATATCTCCCCCCGGCAGTCCGCTGTTGATTTTCTTGAAAGATTTTCCGGCGTCCATGGTTTTATAGACTGCCGATTCCGGGCCTCCGTTGACCAGTGTCCACACGTGCCTGCGGCGCTGATAGGCCGAAACATAGATCACATCCGGATTTCGTGGGTCCATTTCAATATCCGAAACACCGGTATTTTCGCTGATGTCAAGAATCTTGTTCCAGGTTTCACCCCCATCGGTAGTTTTATATAATCCGCGGTCGCCGCCCGGTCCCCACAGGGGTCCCTGACAGGCCACATATACTACATCGGAGTTACGCGGGTCAATGCGGATACGGCCGATATGTTCGGATTTGCCGAGGCCCATATTTTTAAAGGAGTCCCCGCCATTGACGGATTTATAAACCCCATCGCCATAACCGATGGCACGTTGGGAGTTGTATTCACCGGAACCCACCCATACAACCTGTGGATTATTCGGGTCGACCACGACCGGTCCCACCGACCAGCTGCCGTAATTATTGAATACCGGTTTCCAGGTGGTTCCGTTATTGGTGGTTTTCCATACTCCACCGGCAGCCACTCCAATATAATACTCACTGAAGTTCCGCGGATTTACGGCAATATCCGCAATACGTCCGGAGGTAAAAGCCGGTCCGATGCTGCGAAATTTGAGCGCTCCGAAGGTAGAAGAGGATACCGGATCCTTTTTGGCTTCTTCCTTTTTCTCTTTTTTGTCGGCCGCTGTGGTAAAACCGAAGATCATGCCTATGATGAGCATCGTTACCAGGCCTTTAAACATCGATGATAATTTAACCATGTGATTAACGTTGTTTAGGTTTAAGCTTGCAAGGTACAAATCTCAGAAAGATGGGATAACCCGCTCCGGTTAAAAAATGTTAAACCTTGAATACCTATATTTGCCACCTGATATAATTTAATTGTTATGGCCAAGAAAACTCTTGCCCTTGCTTTCCTCTTCTTTCCC
>JBBQOG010000047.1:0-13106 GCA_038330665.1 Bacteroidales bacterium | reverse complement strand
ATACCTTGATTAGTTTTATGTTGCTAAAATTGTATTTGAAAACAATCTTTTACACCTGAAATACCGTTGTGTTATGAGGGAAACCATGAAATTTCATCTGGGTATAGATATCGGATCGATTTCAATAAATACAGTTTTAATTGATCAGACCGGCAATATCCATGAGGAATTCTACGATTACTGCTATGGAAAGCCTTTTCACAAGTTACTGGAGCGTTTGGAGGATTTATTTTTAAAATATCCTGAAAGTAACCTGATATCAATGGTTTTTACGGGGTTGGGAGGAAATAAGGCAGCCAAAATTTTCGGGGCCGGTCATGTCAATGAAATTATTGCCCAATCCACGGCTGTGGCAGCCCTTTATCCCGGGATCCGCACAGTGATTGAAATGGGGGGTGAAGATTCAAAACTTATTTTTATGGATCAGGGGAAAGGGGAGGGTACCTCGCGACTTTCCGATTTTTCCATGAATAGTTTATGCGCTGCGGGAACTGGATCATTCCTCGACCAGCAGGCGAAGCGCATCGGAGTGAAAATTGAAAAGGAGTTCGGCGAGATGGCCCTCCGGTCGAAGAACCCGCCCAGGATCGCCGGACGGTGCAGCGTTTTCGCTAAAAGCGACATGATTCATCTCCAGCAGGTGGCCACACCTGTTGAAGATATTGTAGCCGGTTTATGTTTTGCGGTGGCACGCAACCTGAAAAGTACCCTGGGACGCGGAAAACATTTTGAACCTCCGGTGATGTTCATGGGTGGGGTGGCCGCCAATGCTGGTATGGTCAGGGCCTTCCGCGAAGTACTCCGTCTGGATGAGAAGCAGTTGATCATACCGCGGCATTTTGCATCGATGGGTGCCATCGGAGCCGTACTTCATCTTAAGAACGAGGAAAAAGCGCCTGCTGAATATCCCGGACTAATTGCCTTGCGGAACTATCTGTTGGAATATGAGAAAACCGGCGGACAAACTTTGCAGCCATTAAAATCCACAGCAGCAGCCATTCTGAAAGAAGTGGTTCCCTTACCAGAAGGTGATTTTAAAACGGATGTTTACCTGGGTGTGGATGTGGGTTCACTGAGTACGAACCTGGTGCTTATTAATTCTGACAATCAGGTCGTTGCGCGCCGTTATCTTCCGACCGCCAGCAAACCGCTGGAGGCCATTCGGAATGGGCTGAGGGAAATTTATGAAGAGGCGGGTCAAAAGGTTACGATTAAGGCAGTGGGCACAACAGGTTCGGGCAGGTACCTGACCGGTGACTTCATCGGAGCGGATAGCATCCAGAACGAAATAACAGCCCAGGCCACCGCCACCATCAATTTTGATCCTGAAGTGGATACCATTTTCGAAATCGGGGGCCAGGATTCCAAATATATCCGGATTGAAAACGGAGTCATTGTGGATTTTGAGATGAACAAGGTATGCGCGGCCGGAACCGGTTCTTTTCTGGAGGAACAGGCTGAACGCCTGGATATTAATATCATCAAGGAATTTGAAAAGCTTGCTTTTAAGTCGACGGCCCCGTCGAAGCTGGGTGAACGCTGTACGGTATTTATGGAGAGCGACCTCAATTCCCTGCAGCAGAAAGGAGAAGAAAAGGAAAATCTCATCGCCGGGCTGGCTTATTCCACGGTCCAGAATTACCTGAACCGGGTGGTGGGTGACAAACCGATTGGAAGCAGGATATACTACCAGGGCGGGGTGACCAATAACCGTGCGGTAGTTGCGGCATTCGAGCAGATCACGGGTAAGGTGATCCATATTCCGCCGCATTTTGATATTACCGGCGCCATCGGCGCAGCCCTGCTGGCGAGGAACACCATGACGCCTGGCTGTGAAACCCGCTTCAAGGGGTTCCATGTAAGTGAGGTCAATTATTCAACCGACACATTCGTTTGTAAGCACTGTGCTAACCATTGCGAAATTCATGAGGTTCGGATAGACGGTGAGAACCCGCTGTTTTATGGGGGGATCTGCGACCGCTATGACACGGATGAACGAAAGGGAATGGGGCTGGATATTCCGAACCTTTTCGAGGAGCGTACACGGATACTGATGGGTGATTATGTTCCGGAACAAGACTCCTCGAAAAAAACGATTGGCATTCCACGGGAATTGACTCTCTTCTACCAGAATTTTCCTTTCTGGAGGACCTTATTCGAAGAGCTGGGATTTTCGGTGGTTCTTTCAGCCGAATCAAGCAAAAAGACACTGACCCGCTCAATCGAAATGATGACCTGCGAAACCTGCCTGCCAGTGGAGATGATGCATGGTCATGTGGATGACCTGCTAAAGAAAGGAGTGGATTATGTTTTTCTTCCCTTTGTGGTGAATACCAAAGGAAGCAAGGAAAACCCCACCAATAACTGCAATTGCCCCTGGATACAGTCGCACCCGTTTATGGTCAGGGCCTCATTTCATGGTTCCTCATTGGCAGATAAGTTGCTCACCCCAACTTTTCACCTTCGCTATTTTGAAACGGCATTCCGTGATGAGATAGTTGAATTTACACGCTCCAGATTCAATATATCCAAATCGAAAACGATGGCAGCGGTGAAAAAGGCGGATCAGGCCCAGATCCGGTTTGAACTTAGAATAGAAGAGCGGGGTAGAGAGGTGATGGAAAACCTTCCGGCCGGTAAAAAAGTGTTTGCAGTGATCGGACGATCGTATAATACGGGCGATCCATCCCTTAACCTGAATTTGGTGGAAAAGCTGCGGAACATGAATATTCTGGCTATCCCATTGGATTATCTGCCATTGAAAGAGGAGAATATTTTTGATTTCTATCCGATGATGTACTGGCCCAGCGGACAGAAGATTCTCGCCGGATCGCGGATTGTGGCCAAAGATAACAGGCTGAATGCCATATATCTGGGCAATTTCCGTTGTGGGCCGGACTCCTTCCTGCGGCATTATCTGCAGAAGGAAATGAAAGGTAAACCGTTTCTTCAGCTGGAAGTGGATGAGCACAGCGCCAATGCCGGCATGATTACCCGGATCGAAGCCTTTATCGACAGCCTCGACGGGTATCAAAATTCCACACGAAAAGTAGGGGAGGATGCCCCGAAACAGAACAGGGTTTTACCCATAACCGAACGTACCCTCTATTTCCCCTATGCGAATGATGTGGTATGGGCCTTTGTTGGTGCCTGCAGGAGCCTGGGAATGAAAGCCGAACTCCTCCCTGTTCAGGACCAGACAGACCTTGAACTGGCCCGGAAATATACCAATGGACAGGAATGTTTTCCGATGATCTGCACCACAGGAAGTTTTCTTCGTAAACTCATGGAACCCGGCAACATTGCAGCGGAATCTGCCTTCTTTATGCCGGACCATAACGGACCCTGCCGGTTTGGAGGCTACAATAAACTGCAGCAAATCATCTTTCAGCGACTGGGATTTGGAGAGGCCATGATTGTGCATCCGAGCAATGAGGATAATTATACCAGCATTGCGCCCGGAAATCCGGTGAAATGGCGGTTGCTCGCCTGGCGGGGCATGGTGGCAATCGACCTCATCCGGAAATTGCAGCAACAGCGGAGGCCGTACGAACTGATAAAAGGGCAAACCGATGCGGTATATGCCCAAGCACTGCAGGCTATTGTCAGCTCGCTCACAGAAGGCGGGAAAACCCTGACGGCTGTTTTAGAGCAATACGCACACGAGTTTACCGGAATTCCCTATGCTAATGGGCAGCGTAAACCAATCATTGCCGTGGTCGGAGAGATTTTCATGCGGGACAATTCTTTCTGCAGTGCGAACGTGGTACGCCGACTTGAAGATCTGGGTGCTGAAACCATGATGGCTCCTATTGCGGAATGGATTTCCTATTCTACTTACCGGTACACACGCGATAGCAAATGGAAAAGAAATCACGGAAATTATGTGCGGTCGAAAATCCAGGGTGTGTTTCAGCATCATTTTGAAACCGCTTTACAGTCAGCCGTGCGAAAGGTCACTCCCATAGGTCCGATCGTCCGCATTGAAGAAATGCTGAACCACTGTGATCAGTACATTCATCGTGATTATGACGGGGATCCGCCATTATCGCTGGGCACAACCTCCATATTATCGGAGGGATATTTATCGGGTGTGGTCAATGTCCTGCCCTTTACCTGCATGCCCGGAACGCTGAATACCGCCGTGTCGGATGTTTTTAAAAGGGACCACGATTATCTGCCATGGGAAAATTTTGCCTTTGACGGACAGGAAGACTCTTCTCTGGATAGCCGGTTGCAGGCATTTGTGCACCAGGCAACCGAATTTTGCGAGAGGAATAACCTGCACAGGATCAGGTTTTTCACGTAAGTCAAATTTTTTTGGATTATCAAGAATCGTTTCATAAATTTACTGTTGCAAAACAAATTTGAACATTCTGATTTATAACCCTTTTCGGCAGAAATTCCGGACCCTGATTTTCTGCAGAAACGACCTTGCAAACTTACCTTCAATATGAAAAGACATAAACTGCTCATGCTGATTTTTCTGGCCTTCCTGATCGGGTTGCCTAAATTATCGGCACAAAATGAATTCACCCCGGGTGTCGGTTTAGCCTTGAAAGCCTCCACAAATGGGATCGGCGGAGATGCCGTTTATAATTTCCATAAACGCATGAGCCTGCGGCTGGGATTTGAAACACTGGGTTATAAAACTGATTTCCCGTTTGAGGAGCAGGGAATCAATTATCTGGCCAATGCTCAATTTAAAGCCGGAAGTGTTTCTCTGTTGTTCGATTATTACCTGATTAATTACCTTTTTGTCTCCGCCGGTGTTGGATATAACCTGTTCCAGGTGCAGGTGGACGGACATGCTGCCGGATCTCTGCAATTTGGGGATATCCAGATTCCCAGTGAGAAAATCGGAACATTTGGATTTGTTGTGGACCCTGCCATGAAGATTTCCCCATACCTGGGAATCGGTTTCGGACGCACCCTGGGACTAAAAAGGAAACTCGGTGCAGCTTTCGAACTCGGCGGGTTTTATCAGGGATCTCCGCAGATCAGCATTGTTTCCGACGGGTTACTTTCACCTACCTCAAATCCCGACCAGGGTCAGGCAGGCAGGCTCGAAACCCAGGTCAGTCAGTATTCTATTTATCCTGTGCTGAAACTTTCTGTTTCCTACAAAATTTTAAGTTTTTAATTTTTTGCCAATCTTTTAAGAATAAGCAAGATGAAAAGAAATATCATTACCCGAATAATTTCCCTGACTGGTATCGTGTTTTTGTTTGGCTGCCTTACGGGCTGTAAGGACATGTTTGAAAATCCGCTCAAGGATAAGGATTCCGGTGAATCGGTGACTGTATTACTGATCGACAGGAACTTTATCAAAACGACATTTGCGGTTCGTTTACTGGATATAGATACGAATGAGGAAATTTCATCCGAACAGGTGGAAATCAGCTTCTATGGGAGCGACAATGCGAACCTGATCACCTTTGCCGGTAACAAACAAACCACGTTCAGCACCAGTTCCTCATTTGTGGAAATCGGATATGATCCGAATATTACGGTCGATGCTGCACATCCCATTGAACTCTCCGTGGTGGCGGAAAGCGAAAATTATATTTCCACTCCGCAATTCATCAGCATATCAGCTGAAGGTGTTAAAAACCTTATAATCAAAATGATTAAGATCTCCTCATTTAAGGCGGTCACTCTGTTAGCCTTCGGTGAGCCCTTCGACCAGAGTTACAATGAAGTGCTTCATTCTCCGGCTGGGCTGCTAGCCCGGTATGATGTCAGTCGCCAACCAACCGGCACTGCATACAGTTACCAGTATATGTATCGTACCCTCACCAATGGGACCTTCCTTTGTAACAACCTGAATGATGCGAGTGTGTATTCCGATTTTGGTGCCTATTATGTAAACAAATCGGCCGGCACCCGGGTCATTCCGCCGGCAAATCCGGTCAAGGAGTCTTCCCTGACATTAAATGCGAATATTTACACGTCGGTTTTAAAAACCGGTCAACTTAAATGCAATAGTGGACTAACCATTCACGTGGAAAGACCGGATGGCGAGCCGGGAACGGGCGTTTTTAATTATCTGATCACCTTTTCAGATGGCAAGGCTCTCGAGGGCCGGATCACCTGCGAATTCACGTCTGACGACGATTTTAAATCTGATAACCTTATTGAACCGATCTATTACCCGGCTGCCAATGCTGCTGTCGACGTGGTTCTATATGGCGATGCTCAGTATAATATGTCAACCACCGTTCACCTGGATTCCCCCTGTGGTGCAACTGCCAGCTTTAATGTGACTCCAAAGTCCGGTTTGAAACCCTATAAATTTGTCACCCGTTACAGTTGCCCCGACAATCCTGTAGGGATGGGACTTAGCGTTGGTGGTGAATTCCGTCAGGCAGGGACCAAGGATACCTGGACCTCTTTCAGCTTTATCGGCGGGGTTTGCGACCTCCAGCTGCTTCCGGATGCAGATTATGAGTTCCGGGTGAATATTGATTCTGAGTACTATTACTATACCCTGCCGACTGATTCCGACCGTATCAAAGATATACTGGATCAGGGCCAGGGTGAATCCTATACCTTAAAATCTCTGATTATCACTAAAACTGGAACGCTGACCACCATCGACGTTGAAGTGCAGTTTACCTCCGGGATCTGTGACCTGTTGAACTAGAAAGCTGTTGTAAAACATTTTGTACAACCCGCTGTTGTACTCTATGTGATACATACAACAGCGATATGAAGGCAATCAAATGGATTGTTCCCGGTATAGTATTTATTTTCGTTGCCCTATTTACGGGCTGCCGTGATCTGTTAAAAAATCCCCTCCTGGATAAGGACAGTGGCGAGTCAATGACACTCCTGCTGATTGACCCCAATTTCGTGAAAACGAAAATCGCTGTGCGGTTGGTCGATAATAATACTTTGGAAGACATCAATATGGAGCCGGTCGAGGTCCGGTTCACCGGCACCGATGCCGCTAACCTCATTACTTTCCTGGGTAAAAAACAAACGACATTTACCACATCCAGTAGTTTTGTGGAGGTTGGGTATGATCCTAACATTACTGTCAATCGCAATAGTCCCGTTGGATTAACTGTAATTGCTATTAGTCAGCATTATATTTCGGCTCCGCAATTTGTGAGTTTTTCGGAAGAAGGTGTTAAAAACCTTGTTATCCGGATGATAAGCAAGTGCTCGGGTAAAACTTTTGTTTCAGGTCCCTTTAGCGAACCTTTCAGTTTGACTTATAACGGAGGACTATTCTCTCCGGATCTTCGTTTTTTGGGCGACATCAGCAGCCTGTCAACCGGTACAGACTACCAGTACCTCAATGCCTATATGGTGGCAAACCAGGGTGCTTTGGTTTGTAATTACCTGACGGATCAGTTCCTCTACGCGGATTACGGTGTTTACTATTATCGTGCATCCGGGGAATTCACGCTCGCACCACCAGTTCATCCGACTAAGGAAGTTGGATTGTTGAGCGGGGATTTTATTTTCAGCACTACACTGCGGTCGGGTCAGGCTAAGTGCCAGGATGGGCTTATCATTCATCTTGACAGGCCCCAGGGTCGATCCGGTTCAGGATTGTTTGACTACCGGCTGACCTTTTCCAATGGTCAGACCAAATCGGGACAGATCAGTGGTACGTTTCCGATCGATTATTTGGTTACACCCATCTACTATCCGGCGGCGAATCCCGCGGTAACGGTAACCGTTTTTGAAGATTCTCAGTATGATATTTCAAGTGCTGTGCCCCTTTCTTCTGCTTGTCAGGCAACAGCTTCCTTTTTGACTACCACAAAAGCAAATCTGGAAACCTATAAATTTGTCACACAGTATAGCTGCCCGTATTCACCTCTCGGCATGAGCCTTACCACGAATGGAGGATTCCGAAAAGTCGGATCAACCGGCTCGTGGACCTCTTTCAGTTTCGTTGAAGGGGTTTGTGTGCTTCAATTGGAACATCATGTGGACTACAGCTTCAGGGTAAACATAGATTCCCGGTTTTACTACTATACGCTTCCTACCGATCCGGACCGAATCGAAAAATATATGACGGAGAATCAAAGCCCTGATTATCGTTTGCGAAGTTTATCGGTAACAGCAAATGACGAAGAGGTCGTTGTAAGTGTGAATGTGGAATTCAACAATGAGATTTGCGGCTTTTTGAAATGAACCCTTTCGTTAGTTTTTTAATCCTTGCTTTTGATTCTTATTCCCAGCATAACCGGTACCGGCCGGGGTGTGCCGCCTGATGGACGGTTCACTGTTTTCAATGTTCCGCCGGGATTTTGAACCAGCATGATACTGCTCC
The DNA here is from genome assembly GCA_038330665.1 of Bacteroidales bacterium. GTDB lineage: Bacteria > Bacteroidota > Bacteroidia > Bacteroidales > UBA12481 > UBA12481. Next base: position 4,813 of record JBBQOG010000047.1, on the reverse strand, counting down.
CTCCTCCGTCGAGATTGATTGCCTGTGAACAGTTTCGCGATTGAAGTAATTGAGCCAGTTCAAATAGTGACATTCCTTCGCTGAATTCCGGTTGACGTCCGTCGACGACCACCAGAAGCAGCCATTTCCCTGATTGGTTGAATCCCAAAACTGTTCTCGGGTGCAGGGTTTTCACGGTGGAATCGGGAATGATTCTGGAATCTTGAATAAGTTCAGTTTGCCAGTCGGAGACTGCCTGCCATACCGTGTCGTCAGGACCGGGATTTCCGATAACCGGGTGCTGCCTGACATCAATCCGGAAGGGAGTCCTTTTTTCCTGAATCGGACTGATTACCTTACCGTTTGAGACGACCATTCCCTGAATATCGACCGGACGGTTCACATACCAGCCCCTGATATCTTTTTCGGTACCGGGCAATCCGGCGAAAGCATTTGCATTAACTGCAGCCAACGCATGATACCGGCTAAAGAGTTCCTCTGGCAAGGTCAGTGAACTTTCAGCAGAACCGGGTCCGTCAGGGTCTTCGCCCGGCATGCTGATCAGTTCCAGGTCCGGGCAAGTAAGGTCCAATTTCAGGTAATAGATTTTCAATGGCCGAGGCGACGACAGGGTTTCGGTCCAGCAGATCAAGGCTCCTTTCCTGGCCGGATACAAATCAAGTGTATCCTGGGCATCTCCGGTCCGGCTGATCCAACAGGCAATTATTAAAAAAATAAGGTAATGCTTCATTTCTCAAAAAAACGATCCGTGGATGGCCCAGGTGGCTCTTCTGTAATCAGTGAAATCATTGTCATCAGTGGAGATTGTTCAATAATACCCTGTCTCCGTGTCAGATCATAATTCCGGAGTGATCTTAACCATCACCACACCGTGCCGTCCCACTTTTTCGGCATACTGAATATTATATCCACCCAGATCCTTTTGCCGCCAGAGGTCACGAACATGCTGCTTTCCTGTAATTCCCAGATCCTGCCAGTAAGCGGTAACCGTGGCAGGTTCCTCGCCCCGGTTAAAGAGGCCCACGGCAATGGATCCATCCTCGAGAGTTCTTTTCCAAACTTCCAGATCCCCATTTTTGTTGATGCGGTATCCCGGTTTGCCGAGCGGGTCCTGGTCCACTTCAATGATTTCATCATTGGTTAAAACATTCAGGGTAAATTCATCGATACGGGTCATGTCGCCGCTGAAAATCAGCGGAGCGGCTACCAGTGACCAGAGCGACATCTGGGTATATTGCTCATTTGGAGTCAGGGGCGTGGGCACGGTTTGACCTTTCCAGTTACTGAGAAAGCCAAAAAGGAGGTAATCCGGATCGTTCCAACCACCCGGTTTTCCATAAAGGTGCAAGCTGTCGGAGCTGTAAACATCAAATCCATCCCGGAACAGGGCGGTTCCGATTCCTTCAAAGGAGCCGCCAAGGTCTCCGGCGGTACGCCAGCTGTTGCCACCCACTGCCTGGCCCCATTTCCATACCTGTCCCATGCCATACTGGCAAAGGTTCAGAATGATATCACGCGGTTGCCTTTGCAAGATTCCACTTATTAAAAGATAGGGTTTTTGCAGTTCGGCGATCGACTGGTCCTTTGCGATATTTCCATACGAGCACCAGTCATACTTGAGAAAATCAAAGCCCCATTCCACAAATTTCCTGACATCCTGCTCTTCATAGCCATAGGCACTAACAAAACCTGCACAGGTGGTAGGACCGGGAGAGGTGTAGGTGCCGGCTTTCAATCCTTTGGAGTGAATATAGTCCACCATACCTTTCATATCAGGAAAACGCTTATTTGTGAGAAGGTCCCCCTTCCTGTCACGCCCCGGACCATTCAGTTCGGGATTATCAGACGTGGGTTTTACCGACCAGCAATCGTCGATGTTGACATACATATAGCCATGGTCTATCATTCCGGTGGTCACCAGGGCATCTGCGGCAGCGCGCATGATTGAATCTGACACGTTATTTTCCCACACATACCAGCTGTTCCATCCCATTTGAGGAGTAAGGCCGAGGGTATTGCCGCAGACGATTACGAACGGACGTTCAGCGGTACCCAGGTTATTTGAAACTTTCACCGTGGTCGGGTATTCTCCCGGCAGATCCAGTTTGCCAGCTATTTCACCGGTTTCGGCATCGACGGTCAGTCCGGCAGGCAAGTTAACCACTTCATATTTCAAGGGCCGGGTACCGGTGGCCGGGATTTTAAACAAAAAAGGGCTTTCGGGTCTGACCCCAAACCGTTTGGTTCCGTTTATACGTGGCATGGGTCCCGGTTTTGGAGTAAGGATTTCCGCCGTTTCGACCATCGGTTTCCATCCGTTAATTTTTGAAACATTGCCGGTAAAGGTAGCCAGAGCCCAGTCTGCATGGTCATAGTCGATTCCATCCCCGGCATCATTTGCCAACAATTCAAGGTCCTTTACACCGCTTATTTTCAGATCGACCGGAACAGCAGGAGATCCGGGTTTCATGACCGGTGATTGCCATAGTATTTTGCCATCCGCTTTAACGATAAAAACAATGGATCCGGGATGATCCAGCGCCTGGTCGTCTACTCCGACCTCGGCCTGGAACCGGAAGGTATTTTTATGAAGTTCGAGCCGGATCCGGCTGTTGGAATGTGTACCCACTCCGTACTCATATTTTTTCCCGGCTATGGACAGATCTTTGCCTGTTACCGATTTATCGAGCATGACAGTTCCCCAGCCTTGCCGGGTTCCGGAAAGGTCGAGTGAAGAGAGCCGTATCGTGTCGTTCTTGCCGCCGGTGCAGGAACTGCTGATCAGGATGATAACAATTGATATTAACAACCCGGTGATTTTTATTCTGTTCGGCATGATAGTAGGTTTAATTCGGTTTAAACATCGCTAAATTAGTCAGAGTTTGTATAAGAGCCGCAAAATTGATCAAATGAACACCTTATTTTGGTAAACATTTGCTAAATTACGGTGTCTAAGAATCAGTAATGTTTAATACTCAAAAACTATGGACTCAGGAAAAATTGTGTTAGGTGTGCTGGCTGGCTTAGCCGCCGGTGCGCTGTTGGGAATTCTGTTTGCTCCCGATAAGGGCTCCGAAACACGGAAAAAGATTTCTCAGAAGGGTCAGGATTATGTGGATACACTGAACGACAAGGTAAACGATTTGCTCGAGGGTATCAATGAAAAAATTGACACCGTAAAATCGGAATTCGACAAAATGAAACATCCGGCTGCGGAGGCTGCTGAGGAAGCAAAAACCGAAGCAAGTTAAGGGGCATGTTATCCAAAAAGATGTTCCGATGACCATAAAATGCGCATCATGGAAGAAAATGGAAATTTGCTGGATTCCCTGTTAGGCGGAGCCATCGATTATTCGAAAACGAGTTTTGAACTGATCAGATTAAAGGCGATTGACAAAGTCTCCTGGCTGGTTTCATCTGCCTTTTCGCGGTTTCTGGCTATTCTCATCACTTCCATGTCGCTACTGATGGGATCCTTTGCACTGGCATTCTGGATCGGTGATGCCCTGGGCAAACCCTGGTACGGATTCTTGGTAGTAGCCGCATTTTATGGCCTGTTGGCTATCGTCCTGTTCTTTTTGATGCATAAATGGATAAAAAAGCAGGTAGGCAATTATATGGTCAGGAAGTTATTAAAATAGAATGTAATGCAAGGCATCACCACTGTCACCGATCTGAAAAATGCCATTGAGCAGATGGAATCTGTTCAACGCGAACAGGGAACCTACCTCAATGAACAATTTAAGCGTGCCCGCGTCAGTTTCGAACCTTTCCGAATGTTCGAAGCTACCCTTTCTGATACGGTGGAACAGGCTGATCTGATCCATAATCTCATTACGGTAGTCATGGGAATTGGCGCGACTTATGTTTCTAGGAAATTATTTGCAGGAGCCGCCGCAAAGGGTATGACTCGTCTGCTTGGTAACCTGGCGCAAATAGGAATTGCGGCTTTAATTACGAGAAATCCCGGACTGCTTAAGTATATCGCACAGCGAATCTTTAAAGGGTTTTTCAGAAATTCCGGAGCAACCGGCTAGGGCAAAAAAAAAGCCTTACTTGCGTAAGGCTAAAAGTTATAAATGTCTAATATCTTGAATTAGGCCTTCTTAACATTTACTGCATTTAATCCTTTTTTACCTTCTTGCAAATCAAAGGTTACTTCATCATTTTCCCTGATCGTTTCTTTTAATCCGGATGAATGCACGAAATACTCTTTAGGGGAATTTGCGTCCTTGATAAAACCAAAACCTTTGGTTTCGTCATAAAATTTTACTGTACCGTTGTTCATGATATGATATTAAATATGGCGCAAGTTACTGCTAATTATTGACAAACAAGTTTTTTTTAAAAATAAGTGAATAATTTTGCCAATTCCTAAAGTCTTATAGTCTTATAGTCATAACGACTTACCATCTTCTAGTCTTATAGTCTATCATTTCTCAACGAACCCGGAATCTTTGTGGTCGCGCACCATGGTTCGTAAGGCATGGATCATTTCTTTCAAATTTCTGAGCCCACCTATTGTAAACCAAATAGTTACGATAATTGAAGTGAAAAGGTAGATCCAGGTGTATATTTTCCAGAATTGCATCCAGGTTTCATTTTTAACGTCAGTGGTGAGGTTGTAAATGGTTCCTATGATAAAAACGATCGTCCAGAGGGCCGTCCAGGTGTAGGTGGCGATAACCACTCCTTTATCACTTCGGGTAAATTCCTTGGTGGTTCCCATGACTTTCCATCCTTTAACGACCTCTTCCTTAACGATATTTGTTTCCCCCTTGATCGCATATTCTCCGCGATGAAGCATTTTATC
>JBBQOG010000046.1:0-13125 GCA_038330665.1 Bacteroidales bacterium | reverse complement strand
GGTAGCCGTGTCATCCGCACCTCCGAACCTCCCCATCAAATAGGCCGGATTTCCCGCGGACCCCATAAGCAAATGTATCCTGACCTCCCCATTTGATCCGGAATCATAAAGTTCTACCATAGCCGTCATCTGTAACGGCCAATTGCCTTCATGAATTCCGATGGACTGCAGGTCGCCGGATTCCAGGTCCAGGTATAGGCTCCCTTTGTGGATCAGATCGAAAAACTTTCCGGCCAGCCAGGTTGGTCCTGTACGGGGTTCCTCCGTTGAACTCCGGCCTGAGGGCCTCCATAACAGGTCGTCAATCCATGGAACCGGATCGGTCCAGTAGCCTTCCCCGTTTCCATCGAGTCCGATTCCTGTTTCCGGATCGAGTGCCTTAACCAGCAATATCTTCCGATCTCCATAGCGCTTGACAAAACTTTCCCTGAAACTCTTCAGCACATCGACCCGGGTGGGGGATGAAATCGATTTTAATATCCGGAGTCCCAACAATACAGTACCCGTTACACCCGTGCCGACAGATAGTTCGGAACACATCAGATTCAGATCTGCCTGAACGATGTGGTTGTCATGGGGTTTTACCGGAATTTCATTAAGAAGGCGACGGAGGTCTTCAAAACATTCGGATACCTTGCCGGGATGGTCCATACTTTTAAAAATACCGTTCAGTTCCGTCAGTGATTTTGTAACACCATGATCTTTCAGATTAATATGCAGAACCGCCAGAAGGTGGTCAAGGTATTCGGGGCCGCACAGCACCGGATCCAGGTTGGAAACAATGACTTGCGAATCCACAAGGGAATCCACAAAGACATAAATTTCGTCAGCAGCCCACCCTTCCAACACCAGATAGCTTCTGATCTCGCTAAGTGGGCGACCGGTCCGACAATAATCGAGCAACCGGCCGATCACCTCTCCATCCTCGATATTGACAATGTCATAAACTTTGTCAGATCTTCCTTCACGAAGACCGACTTCGACATAATGCCATTTGGAACCGACCTGATATAAAGTGGTATTTTTAAAAAATAACAATTTCTCCCTGACTTCCCGATCGGAAACCAGGTACCGGGCCACCTTCATCAGATATTCCATATCCGCCCGGGCATGAAGGTGATGCTCCTTTGTCCGTGACAACTTAAGGGCGGTTTCCGGCCCGACCACCCCGGTTGAGAATCCGGCAAAAGTGCCGAATGGGGTGCATCTGGAGGAAAACCGGCATAGATACCGGAGCAGGGAATACTGGATGGATTTGTCGGCAGTGGTGGATGGTTCCTCCTGCAGGAATGCCCGGGCGACCAGTTGACTGAAATCGTGGCTGGCCAGCAATAAGCCTTCCCGGTTCAGGGGATCTGCCCAGAAATCCTTGAGCCAGGGCCACAAATCCTCTTGTGTACGGGGGATACCTGCAAGCAGTTCCACCGGAAAGAGTGGTGCTCTTAAAATAAAGTGATTATATGATTGATAGCTGACTCGCTTGCCCATGACCCGGCATTATCCGATAAAATAATCAACCGGGATATCATTGATCAGCCCCGCCTCCATCGACTTATCAATTAATATCTTAATGGCTCGTTTCCCTTCCTCCCCCAACTCAAGGCTATACTCATTTACGAAGGTCTTCAAATGAGCTTCCAACACTTCCTGCTCCATCGATTGCGCGAATTGCCTCATATATGGAATCGTACCTTCCGGATTGGCGAATGCAAATTCAAGACTCTTCCTTACCAGTCGGTTGATTTTTCCGACGGTATCATTGGCGAGCCGCCGGTGCGCCATAATCCCCCCGAGGGGTATGGGAGCCCGGGTTGATTCCTCCCAATAACTTCCCAGGTCACGCAACAAAACCAATCCCCTTTTTTCATAGGTGAACCGGTTCTCATGTATTAAAACCCCGGCATCTGCCAGCCCGTCCAATACAGCCTGTTCAATATCTGAAAACACAAAAATCTTTTTCTCGGTAATATAGGGATAGGCCAGCCTGAGCAGCAGATTGGCAGTGGTATATTCACCGGGAATAGCAACCCTTATGCTCAGGAACTGTGGATCCGGATGTTGGCTTTTGGCCACGAGTACCGGACCGCTGCCCTTGCCCAGCGCGCTGCCGGAATCCAGAATGCGGTAAGTTTTCCATACGTGCAACCAGGCATGGTAAGAAATTTTAGTCACATCCAGTTCCCCCCGGAAAGCGAGCAAATTCAAATCTTCCACATCCGTGAGATAGGGAACAAATTCCAGTCCTTCCGTGTCGATTTTGCCATTCACCAAGGCATCGAAAATGAAGGTATCATTCGGGCAGGTACTATATCCCAGACTTATTTTCATAACAATCCTGTTAACACTTTCGTTAGCGCTTCAATGGCTTCCTCGGTTTTCCATGCATACCGGTCCCGTATCCCCACATAATTGGAAATGGCCCGTATCTGGATCACCGGAATATCCTCCATTTTGCATACATAAAAAACGGCCCCACCTTCCATACTCTCAACCTGTGGATTGAATTTTTCGGCCAGGCGGGCCTTTCTTTCGGGACCCGCGGTAATAAGATCGACAGTAATGCCATTAACCGCCTCAAGATTAAGCGTGCGATCCTCCTGAACCTCCATCCAGCCGTTCCGGAAAGGTTTTTCATCAGGCTTCCACAAATTTTCATGGAAGATCCATCTGAAAATACCGCCGTGATCAATCCCCACATCCACAAAAGTATCACGCACCACCTGTACTACTTCTCCGGGTTGGAGGGGCAGGAAGTAGCTTCCCGCAATTCCGGCATGCACAACCCTTTCATAGCGGTTTGTCGCAAAATGTTTGGTAAGGTTATACAGGACCGGAACCACGCCGATACCTGCGATCATCAATTTCCATTGTGAATCCGGTTTCTGATAAACCAGCGGATGATCGGTTTGCACAAAACCGGCTGACCGGATTAGTGGTAAAGCTTCGGTCAATGTAGGAATAACAAGAAGATGGCTCATACCGGATCAGTGATTGATTCCCGAAGTTAATCTTTCTGAACAAAATTTGTTCTTTCTTTGCGATTACATTTCATCAAAAAGTAGTACCATGGAATTCAACCTGTATGAGAATAACGACGGTGGATATCAGAAAATCGAAAGATATGACGATGCCAGAACCGAAGAATTATCGATGCACTACCGGCGAATCCTCGATCTCATTGGCGAAGATTCCGCACGCGAAGGACTGTTAAAAACGCCCCTTCGCGTGGCAAAGGCCATGCAGTTCTTCACGCAGGGCTATAAGCTTGACCCGGTGGAAATGCTCAGGTCAGCCACTTTTCACGAGGATTACCGGCAAATGGTTCTCGTTAAAAACATTGAGTTATACAGTATGTGTGAGCATCACCTGCTCCCCTTTTTCGGCAAAGCCCATGTGGCCTATATACCGAACGGACATGTCACCGGACTGAGCAAAATTGCACGTGTGGTGGATGCCTATGCGCGCCGTCTGCAGGTTCAGGAAAGGCTCACTACCCAGATCAGGGATTGTATTCAGGATACTCTTGAACCGCTCGGCGTGGCAGTGGTAATCGAGGCTCAGCACATGTGTATGCAAATGAGAGGGATCCAGAAACAAAATTCTGTAACCACCACGTCGGATTTTACAGGTGCCTTCCTGCGTACCGCCACGCGCGAGGAATTCATCCATTTGATTACCGCACGCCTACATTAATTTTCTATTTATGAAGAAAGCTTACGTTTTTCCGGGGCAGGGTGCCCAGTTTCCGGGTATGGGTAAAGACTTGTTTGAACAGTCGGAAATTGCCCGAACCCTGTTCAAAAAAGCAGATGAGATTCTTGGTTTTGGTATAACCGATATCATGTTTAATGGAACCGAAGAGGACCTCCGGCAGACAAAAGTCACACAACCCGCAATATTCCTGCATTCGGTGATCCTGGCCAAAGTACTGGGCGACCGCTTTCAGCCCGATATGGTGGCCGGACACAGTCTGGGTGAATTCTCCGCATTGACCGCAGCCGGGGCGCTGAGTTTTGAAGACGGTCTGACACTGGTTTCCAAGCGTGCCCAGGCCATGCAGAAAGCCTGTGAAATGGCTCCTTCAACCATGGCAGCTATTCTGGGTGTGGAAAATGAAGTGGTGGAAAAGGTTTGTGCAGAAATAAGCGAAGTGGTGGTACCGGCAAATTACAACACCATTGGCCAGATTGTCATCTCGGGTTCGCATGAGGGAATTGATCTGGCGATTGCACGCCTTCAGGAATTGGGAGCCAAAAGAGCCATGAAATTATCAGTTGGCGGGGCCTTTCACTCTCCGCTGATGGAACCGGCACGCGAAGAACTTGCCAAAGCCATTGAAGAGGCTCCGATCGTAAAGCCCGTCTGTCCGATTTATCAGAATGTCGATGCCCAACCGGTCAGCGATCCTTCAACCATACGCAAGAACCTCGTGGCACAGCTGACCAGTCCGGTCAGATGGACCCAGACGGCCCAGAATATGTTGGCTGACGGTGCCACACAGTTTGTGGAGGTGGGACCCGGCAACGTGTTGCAGGGACTCATCAAAAAAGTAGACCGCAGCGTGGAAACGCAGTCAGCATCCATATCCTAAAGACGCTATACAAAACAAAGAAGGGACGCCTCACAGCGTCCCTTCCTAATTTTATGGCAGGCTGAATGTCAGATAACACCCTGATCAACCATTGCATGTGCGACTTTGATAAAACCAGCCACATTGGCTCCTTTTACATAGTCCACATATCCGTCAGCGGTTTTTCCGTTAATCACACATTGCTGGTGAATATCTTTCATGATCTGGTGCAGCCGTGCATCCACTTCTTCGGATGACCAGCTGAGTTTCATGGCATTCTGCGACATTTCAAGACCTGAAGTGGATACACCACCGGCATTTGCGGCTTTACCCGGTGCAAACAGGATTTTGGCTTCGTGGAATACTTCAACAGCTTCCGGTGTCGAAGGCATATTGGCACCTTCGCTGACGCATTTGCAACCGTTCTTAATCAGGTTAAGCGCGTCTTCCTTGTTCAGTTCATTCTGTGTGGCACACGGCAGGGCAATGTCGCAGGGAACTTCCCAGGGGTGTTTTCCGGGATGGAATTCCACGCCGAATTCAAGTGCATACGGCTGAACCACATCATTATTGGATGCCCGAAGCTCCAGCATAAAATCAATTTTGTCACCCTTGATTCCGTCCGGATCATAAACGTATCCGTCAGGACCGGAAATGGTCACCACTTTTGCACCCAGCTCGGTGGCTTTTAAAGCCGCTCCCCAGGCCACGTTGCCAAAACCCGAGATGCAAACGATTTTTCCGACAAAACTTTCACCTTTGGATTTCAGCATTTCATTGGCAAAATAAACGTTGCCGAATCCTGTAGCCTCCGGACGAACCAATGAACCACCCCATGCGCGACCTTTTCCGGTAAGAACACCGGTGTTTTCGCGGGCCAGTTTACGATACATCCCATAAAGGAAACCGATTTCGCGGCCACCCACTCCGATATCACCGGCAGGAACATCCGTTTCCGGACCAATCATTTTCCACAATTCCAGCATGAAGCTCTGGCAGAAGCGCATCACTTCACCGTCTGATTTTCCTTTTGGATTGAAATCAGAACCGCCTTTTGCCCCACCCATAGGCAAGGTGGTCAGTGCATTTTTGAAAATCTGCTCGAAACCCAGAAATTTCAAAATACTCAGGTTGACACTAGGGTGAAAACGCAGTCCACCCTTGTAAGGTCCAATGGCGTTATTGAACTGAATCCGGTAGCCCAGGTTCACCTGAACCTTGCCATGATCATCTACCCATGGCACCTTAAATGTCAGAACCCTGTCGGGCTCAACCAACCTCTCAACTATACTTGCAGTTTCGAACTGTGGATTCTGATTATATACTTCCTCAATTGACTCCAGAACCTCGCGTACTGCCTGAAGGTACTCCACCTCACCCGGGTGTTTCTTTTCAAGATCGATCAAAATTTTCTCAACGTTCATAAAGCAAAAATTAAGTCGTTAAATTACTATCAGCAAAGGTATTCTTACTGCTGATTTATTCACACCGTATTTATCAGGTATTGGTATGATTTTACTCCATGTTCCTGACACCTTATCATCTTATTCAGCTTCAACTACCTTAGCGGGCTGCCTGCCTCCCCGACCAGGTTTATAAACCACTCCGCGGTTCTGCGCACCGTCAATCTTGATGTTCAGGGGATCATCAAACTGAATGTGGCGGATGTAATCATCTTCATATACAACCGGCAGGTCCCCCAGAAAATTCAAATCGTAATAACCATCATTCAGATAAGGATTTATCGTAAGATAGCCAACCCGGAAAGAAGTCAGATTCTGAAAGAAATGGGTACCCTGACTAGGGTCGATGCGATATTCCGGCAAGCCGGATTCAACAATCACGCGCGCTGCAGAGATCTGAGGCCATTTTACGGGTATCCCGAGCCATGGATCACTGGAGCCCCATCGTCCCGGTCCCACCAGTACATAATTACCACCCTTGCTCATGAACTGGTCATTCAGCTTTTCAATCCGCGAAGCAATGATATTGCTGTCGGCCGCCCTGAAACACTCCGGTTTCACATATACGAAGTCGCGGATGTTTCGGACCAGCCCGTTTCCAAGTGCCGAAACGGAATAGATGATCGTATCCCTGACATCCACTTCTTCGAGCCGGAAGCTCAGCTCATCAGAGTTCTCCACAACGGGCCTGATCTGTAAAAAATTAAAAATCTTTGGAGTACCGGGAGGAACATCCAGGTTCACGGCAAATTCCATCTCAATCGCATTATTCATCTCGGTTTCCCCGATCTTCATCAGCGTATTCAGAATTTCAGCCAATGGGAAAGTATTGTGTTTAAGGATATTGTTGAAAGTCACCACCCTCCTGCCCTTCTCCATAAAATTATCACGGATGATATGGTTTTCCATATCAAAAGTGGAGGCGACAAATCGCAGGGCCGAATCCTCCTCGGCATCACGTATCTTCAACTTCGAGATATTGACCCCATCGTCCACCGAAGGATAAAAGTGATCCGCAACCAGATCCAATGCATAAAACTCGCGCTGAGTCTCCTTCAAAGTGCTGTCAGCCGAGGAGAGTTGGAGGATCTTGGTTGGATATCTGGGTGAGAACCGCAACCCCGCCCCGCCTTCCACAATCAGTTTACCCAGTCCATAGGCAATATTGGCAATACCATCCTCCGGTTTTTCCAATCCGACCGGATAAAAGTTGATTGATCGCGCCACCCCGGAAAGAGTCGGATAAAACCGGTCGCCATAACGTTTACCGCATACTTCCTGCAGGATGATGGCCATTCGCTCGGCATCAATCACATTCTGAGTAGCAGCCAGGTAGGTTTTGGAACTCTTGAAATATACCGAGGCATATACCGCCTTGATGGCATCGGCAATCATATAAACCATTTTTTGCTTATCCGAATCCACTTTCGGGAGCATGAAAGTGGAATAAATACCAGCAAATGGCTGATAATGACTATCCTCAAGCATGCTCGACGATCGTATGGCAATTGGGTTCCTTACCACGCGGGCGAAGGCATCCAGGTCTTTATAGATCCGGACCGGAAGCGTGGCACCCACGAAACTCTGCAGGATTTGTTCGTCGGTTAACCGGGAGGTAACCACCCGCCACAAGTTATTCAGATCCATGAACTCCTCAAAAACCTCCGTGGAAATGACCACCGTACGGGGAATCGTGACCAGCACCCCCTTCCACCGGTTTGCCAGGTCATACTGCTTGATAAAGGAATCAATAAAAGCCAGTCCCCGGGCTTTCCCACCCAGCGATCCTTCACCAATCCGTGAGAATAACATGTACTCGTCAAAACGGGTGCGGTCGAAAGTCGAAATCACTCCTTTGGCCTTCGACAACCGGTAGCTGGCAATAATGTCGAAGATATATTGTCGCCCGGCTTCCACACTGCCGAAATCTTCAACGGACTTATGCTTGAGGTGACTGCCAATCTGGAAAAAGGCCCTGGCATTGAACCACTTGGAAAAATCGTTATTGTTGAAATGATATTTCAGTGAGTGTGCCGGGATTTTCAGGATGATCTCCTGCATCTCCTTGAGGTTGGATGCCCGTGCGATCTCCTCCCGGGCTTCCGGTTCACGGAATATAAAATCCCCGAAATTCATGTATCTCACCATGAAGTTTCTCAACTCAATATCAAGCGTCTTGGAGTACTTATGAAGAAAACTTGCATTCAATTCCGTGGCGCTGGCCTGATTGGACAGCTCCGAAGATTGCAGCAGGAAGGGTACATAGGGATCGACCTTCCGAACCGTTTTGCAGAATTTCAACCCGGCCTCCTGGTCCTTCCGTCCATTTTTTTTGTATGAAATGTCAGAAATAATTCCAAGGGTGCTATCCCGGTATTTATCAAACAACTCCATCGCGGATTCATAATTGGTGGCCAGAAGTATCTTCGGCCGTCCACGCATTCTGAGCATTTTCCTGTGCTCGTTCAACCCTTCCAGCATAAAAGATTTCGATTGCTTGAAGACGATCTTATAAATGGCCGGAAGAAAGGATGAATAATAGCGCACAGAGTCCTCAACCAGCAAAATCGTTTGCACGCCCACCTCATTTACATCATACACCAGGTTCATCCGGTCTTCGATGAGTTTGATGATGGCCAGGAGCAAATCTGCATTGCCCAGCCAGGAAAACACATAATCAATGGCACTCAGATCCTCCCGTTCCAATTTAATGGTCACCTCACGACTGAAATGCGTCAGCACCACAATCGGGATATGGGGAAACTCTGATTTGATCTTTTTTGACAACTCGAACGGATCCATTTCTCCGACACTCAACATACTTATCACCAGGTCGATATGCTCACGCTCAAGGTGATCAAATGCTTTTCGCGCAGTATTGGCCTGGATGAAAATGGGCGGATACCGAAGGTTTAAGGAAACATACTCATTAAAAATCTGCTCATCAATTCTCCCGTCTTCTTCCAGCATGAAAAAGTCATAGTTACTACAGATAATTAATACCTTATTGATTCTGCGCTGCATCAGGAATTTAAATTCCGCTTCGCCAAAATCAGTGGTCGGCCGGCTGAATGTGTTTAGGTCTAGCATTGATATTTTATTCCTCGCAATTTCCTTCAGTTCCTAATTTGATTAACGACATACGCTTCTTGCCATCCATCACGATATCAAGATCATTAACAAACCTGACATGTCTGAAATATCGACCCTCCTCAATCAGGTCTTGTTCCATCAGCAGATCATAATGGATGAAGTTTTTCCCTCCGGCATGTATAGAAAAGTAGCCCACATTCATGGAGGTCACGTTGTGGAAGAAATGGGATCCCAGTGAAGCATCAAGGGGAAAATCAGAAAGGTCAGTCTCCACAATCACCCGGGCGTTGGATATCTGTGACCATTTCACCGGGATGCCAATGAATTTATCCCTCGAACCCCATCGGCCCGGACCAATCAGAACGTATTCCACTTGGGCTTTTCGCATTTTATCATTAAGAATCTCAATCTCCTGAGCCATCTCTTCGGTTTTCAGCTTGTCAAAATTCTTTGGGTCCAGAAAGATCAGGTCCTTGATGCAGCGCAGACGGCCATTACCCAGACTCTTCTCAGAATAAAGTATGGAATTCTCCTGCGACACCTGATCGATGTCCAGTGTAAAATCCTGATCCGCCCCAACCATTGGTTTAATTTGTAAGAGGTAAAAGGATGCACGGTGTTCGGCATCGGGCGTTAAATCCACCGCATATTCGATTTCGACTGCTGTTCCCAAAGCTTCATGCACCACATCCAGAATAACCTCCACTGTTTTCGAAAGCGGGGTATACGAATACTGCAGAATATCCGCAAAATTCAACACCCGGGCACCGGGTCCCTGCAGGCCGGGCTCAAGCCGGTCGTTATTGGCATCGTACACCGAGGCCAGGTGGTTCAGTGCACCGTGCTTTTCGGCCTCTGAGATGTCGAGCTGAACCAGGCCGACCTCTTCCCCATCAAGAAAATTAAGCTCCCGCTTGCTGAGATCTGCCGCGTAGAAATGAACCTGTGAGGTTTTCAGCTGGTCTTTGAGGGAGGTGATCTGAAGGGTTGGATATTTGGGTGAAAACCGCCAGGCTTTCTCCCCCTCCACCACATACCGCCCTAAACCGAGGGCAATAACCGCACACCCGTCATCCGGCTCCATGTGCGCAACAGGATAATAGTTGTAGGATTGTCCGGTACCACTGATGTGCGGATAGTAATAATGATCATATTCCGTACCCACCAGTTCCTGAATCACCACGGCCATCTTCTCCTCTTCGACACGGTAATTCACTGCTGCAAAATACATTCTGGCTTCGGGCGAAAATATCGAGGAATAAACCATTTTGATGGCATCCTGCAGCTGGTTAAACCGAACCAGGTAATCCGGATCAGAATTCGGCAAGACATACGTTTCAAAAATGCCCGCAAAAGGATGCAACAGGGAATCTTCAAAAATACTGGATGAACGAATCGCCAACGGCATGTTCAGCAGTTTCAGGAAGGTCTTCAGCTTTTTTTTCAGGTTGAACGACAGGTCCCCGGCGAGAAAAAGTTTCCTGACCTTCTGATAATCCTCCTCCTCAAGAACCTGGGCGGTCAGACTATTCCGCTGCATGAAAATTTCAAATTCATCCGTTCCGATTATCGCGGTACGCGGTGTTCGGATGTTAATATCTGGAATGATCTGGGTAAAGTCCAGATTGTTAACCAGGGTATTGATAAATGCCAGTCCCCGGCCCTTTCCGCCCAGCGATCCGGTGCCCAGGCTCACAATATTCCGCCAGTCCAGAACGGCCGTCTCGTCAAAATTGACCACCCGCCCCTTATCCTTATCAATCCGGTAATTCTGTATCACATCAATGATGTATTCGCGGAGTTCCCTGGGGCTCCCGAAATCATCTGCCTTGATGGGGTTGATGATTTTAGCCAGTTGAATCTCGCCCCTGGCCATGAGCCATAAGGAAAAATGATTCTTTAACGCATGGTATAGGATAGACTCTTCAGGGATGGTGCGCAAATGATTCTCAAAGTCCTTCATCGAACGGGCCACTGCGATCTTGCGCCCCTGGTTGTCGCGGTAAACGAAATGACCGAAACCGAGCGAATAGGTAATGAAAGTCTTGAGGTCCTGCAGCAGGGTTTCGGAATTTTTGTTCATGAAGGTGGCCCGCAGCTCAACGGCTGCAGCTGCACAGTCGGCTTCCGATGACTGGAGGATCATGGGCAAATCAGCGCGGTGTGAATGAACATACCGCAAAAAACTGATACCCGCAGATTCATGAACAAGGCCTCCGCGCCTGAATTTCATGTCTGAAATCACGCAAGCCAGATAATCCCTGTACTTGTTAAAGTAATTGATGGCCTCCTCATAGTTGGTCGCCAATACAATTTTGGTCCTAGCCCGCATCCGCGATACCTTATCCAGCTCATTGGTGTTCACTTCGGCAATCAATTCCTGAGTCTGCTCAAACACCAGCGTATAGAGCATCGGCAGGTATCTCGAGTAATACCTCGGAGAATCTTCCACGAGAAGGATCACCCTCACCAAACCCACCTTGGTATCGTTCTCAAGATTCAGCTCATCCTCGAGAAGCTTCACCATGGCGAAGAAGATCTTGGAATCACCGTTCCACACAAACAACCGGTCGATTGCAGGCAGCAGGGTTTCCTGTTCATCGAAAATCCCGATTTTCGAGCTGTTGTTCAGGAGCAGAAAAATCTTCATGTCCGGGTTCCGCTTCCGGATGCGCTCAGCCAGCCGAAGAGGGCTTCTGGTATCCACCCCCACCATCAGGACTACAAAATCAAACGACCGCTCCTTTAATAATTCCAGGGCATCATCTGCCGAGGTGGCACCGGTGATTCTTGGAAGAGAGGAAAGGCTTAAATGGTATATTTCACCCATTGCCTGTTCAAAAAAGCGGTCCTCATTCTCCAGGATGAAGGTGTCATATAAAGTAGCCACAAGTAATATTTCAGACACCTTGATCTTCATCAGATCATGGAAAATATTCTTGTCGGCAGTAAGTTTACTGAGGAATTGCTGAAGCAGCAGCCGGCTGTCCTTCATGGATTCCGTATAAACGATCTTCTTATACTTATAATCCTCACGTTCGCGGGCCGGCTTTATTGTAACGGTCTTGCCAAGCAAACCGTTCAGATACCCCGTGATCAGACCGGAAATATTGTTGATCAGGTCACGCTCCTCGTTCAGAAAAGGGCCCTCGTCGGCATCGGGCATGTAATGCGTATAATAAATCTGAATGATGCCGATTTTTCCGTCCGACGAAGAGAACTCCTGCTGCTGAAGCCATTCGGTCGGCTTGAAACGAAGACTCTGGTATTCCTGATCGTCATAGAGAATCCTTGCACAGGTCTTCTGGGGATATTGCCAGCCACGTGGAAGAATAAGCGCAATCTGGCGAAGGGTTTCAACCAGAGGCATTCCCTCTGATATGATCGTGGTCGTTCTGTTGATGGTCATCAACTCCTTAACACGCTCGGTATGTTCGGCTAGGAGTCGATGAAGGTCGGGTCGTTTGGGGCGGTTCTGTTCCATGTTGAAAAAAATCTCCGTTACCGAAAGTATAAAAAAAAAGGGAGGCTTTTGCCCCCCTTTCCTGATAACAAATCACAAATTATTTTACTTCCCAGGTCGATCCGGAATGCAATAAATCGTATACGGAATGAATCTTACTTTTCTCTCCAATGGTTGCAATCTGCTCTTCCATTTTCACATCATAGGACTTTGGAGCTTCACATGCACGAATTACGCCGAGTGCCACCGGGTATTCCGGATAATCCATGTTGGCCAGCATCAGGTGAATTCCGGCAAACTCGGTGTGTGCATCATGAACCAGAAGATCCTTCTCGGTGACACCGTTTTCGCCCAGTTGAATCACGGTGATCTGGTTATCCTTCATCATCAGACCTTTATCCTGATTTTTACCATAGATCATGGGTTCTCCATGCTTCAGCATGATCATCCGGTCGTCACGATTTTCACGATCAGTAATATCACCAAAGGTCATGTCATTATAAATTACGCAGTTCTGCAGAACCTCGGTAATGGAG
>JBBQOG010000045.1:0-13201 GCA_038330665.1 Bacteroidales bacterium | reverse complement strand
GGCATCCAGGAAATTCCGTACATGCAGGCTCAGGTCGTTTCCGGCATTCATGTTCCGGGGTACCGGTTCAATTACCGGGATGCCGTTGATCTCAGCCGGAACGACTTCCCAGAAGCTGCGGTTGGCCCGG
The DNA here is from genome assembly GCA_038330665.1 of Bacteroidales bacterium. Taxonomy (GTDB): domain Bacteria; phylum Bacteroidota; class Bacteroidia; order Bacteroidales; family UBA12481; genus UBA12481. The sequence continues at coordinate 13,071 of JBBQOG010000045.1, read as the reverse complement.
AGAACACCATTGGCTCCATGAAAGGCCAGTCCGTGGTCGAAACCAAATTCATTGGCTTGCAGGCCAAAATTATTTTGCCAGACCACCAACACCTGGTTGAACTGGTATTCCACCGTGAGCGTATCGGGAGTTTCCATGGCATCGTTGGGGAACACCAGGTTTCCACCGTTTGCCTTGATGGTATCGGGCTGATTTAACTTGAGCGCCCACATGGCCATATCCAAAAGGTGAACCCCCCAGTCGGTCATTTTACCGCCGGCATAATCCCAGAACCATCTGAAATTGTAATGGAACCGGTTCGCATTAAACGGTCTCAGGGAGGCCGGACCGAGCCACATATCGTAATTCACGCCGGCTGGTACGGAGGTATCGGGTACCTTGGGCACGGAGTTCCCGCCATAGCGCCAAACATCGACGTAGCTGATCTGGCCCAGCTTATCGGACCGGATATAATCCACCATTTCCTTCCAGTGCAATCCGCTGCGTTGCCACTGCCCAACCTGCACAACCCGCTTGTAGCGTTCTGCGGCTTTAACCATCTGGTTGGCTTCAAAAATCGAATTGGCACAGGGCTTTTCGACGTACACATCTTTTCCGGCCTGACAGGCCATGATCGCAATCATGGCGTGCCAATGGTCGGGGGTGGCAATGATCACCGCATCAATATCCTTCCGTCCGAGGACTTTTCTGAAGTCCTCATATTGGTCGAGTTTGGGTACGGGAACCTTCTTGTCGTATGCATATTTCTGAATATCGGTCAGTCGGGATTCCCGGATATTTTTATCGATATCACAGATGGCAACCAGGTCCACATCAGGCTGCTCCAGGAAAGCACAGGCATCTGTGAACCCCATGTTCCGGCAACCGATCAGGGCTGCGCGGATCCGGTCGCTCGGGCCTTTCCGGACGGAACAGGATTGCAATCCCATGCCGGCCGGAACCAGCCCCACGAGGCCTGCCCCTGCTGCCAGGGTCAGACCCGTATTCAGGAAGTCCCTCCTGCTCTGTCCCATATCAGAAATCAGTTAAGGCCCATGGTGCCCGGTAATTAGGCTTAATCAACCGGTCGGCATCAGGACTGTTTTTAAATGTTTCGGTAGCTGAATCCCAATAGATTTTCTGGCCTGTCCGCAGGGCGATGTTACCCATGTGGGCCATGGTGGCAACTGCCCTGCCGATGGTCGGATTGGCGTTGGTAACCCGATTATTTGTTTTGATACAATCGATGAAATTCTTGACGTTCAGATCCAGACCCTTGCCGGTTCCTTTTGTACGGGCCACTTCTTCAACCAAGGGTCCGTTGGAAGAAACTTCGGGATGGACTTCCCAGCCACCACGGTCGGCTACCAGGGTTCCGTTGTTTCCAATAAAGGCCACACCATGATCGCGGTTCCAGTCGCCGATTCCGATGCCCATGGCGTGGTCCCAGATCACGTTAAAACCGTCGAATTCGTATATGACCTGTTGGGTATCAGGAGTATCGATCGGACTTTCCAGGAAAGCCAGCTTGCCACCTGAGCTCATGGCTGACTTGGGAATATCGGCCTGCATGCCCGCCAGGGCCATATCAAGAAGATGCACTCCCCAGTCGGTCATTAAACCGCCGGCATAATCCCAGAACCAACGGAAATTAAAGTGGAAGCGGAGGCGGTTGAATGCCCTTTCGGGGGCCGGTCCGAGCCACATGTTATAATCCACGCCCTCCGGGGTCGGTTCATCGGGTACCGGTCCCGGAGGAACCAGCCAGCTTTCGTAACACCAAACCTTGACGGTCCTGATTTTACCCAGTTTCCCCGACTGTACAAATGCAAAGGCATCGTTCCAGTGCGGATCGCTCCTTTGCCACTGACCCACCTGCACCACCCGGTCGTATTTTTTAGCCGCTTTTTCCATCTGAAAAGCTTCGTAAATGGAGCTGGCCATAGGTTTCTCCACATATACATGCTTGCCGGCCTTACAGGCTTCAATCATAATGGCAGCGTGCCAATGATCGGGAGTGCCAATAATAACTGCCTCAATATCTTTTCTTTCGAGCAGTTTTCTCCAATCGGTGAACAGTTCGGGTTTTTTACCGGTAGCCTCTTCCACCTGGCCGGCACGTTTATTCAATACCGTCTGATCCACATCACACAGCGCCACGCAATTCACGTTCGGCTGGCGGAGGAAGGCCTGCAGGTCGGAAAAACCCATTCCATTGATCCCGATGGCTCCGATGGTCAGGATACCATCCTCTTTCGGCGCGCAGCCCACCGCTCCCGGAATCATCGAGGCCGTGGCAACTACTGCTGCTGCGGTTGCACTTTTTTTTACAAAATCTCTTCGTGAAGTCATGAATTTATTTTAATTACTTATAATTTCTTAACAATCAATTCATCAGCACATCAATTGGTAAACTGGCCGGAAATTCGTTCGGTTGCGTACCGGGCCATTTCAGCCGTTTGTTCATTTTTCTCAAGCTTTTTGAGAACCGGAAGGGCCTTGTCGGTTCCAAACACACTCAGTTCCCGGCAGATATAATTTTTGGTATCAGCCGAACCGGTACCACCCAGGAACTCCAGAAGGCTTTTCTCGACCTCGGCATATTTTTCTCCGCCGTCATAATTAGCGCGGATATAGTTGGTCAGATCCTGGAGATTGTAGCGGGTATCGCCTGGCTTGTAATCCTTGAGATTTGAGAGAATTTCCGGCAGGGTTAGCGGCCGGTAAAGGGGCCACTTGCTTTCCACGTTAAAAGTCGGAAATACTTCAGGAATAGCCTGGGTAACCTGACCTGTTGCGGCCCATTCGGCGCCCCTTTGGAGGGTGACGATGAAGCCCACGCATTCCATGGCCGGATAAGGAGGCTCGCCCATGCAATGACCCAGTGCGGTATGGAACACCCGGCCTTTGCCATAGCTGATGGTCATCAGCATGGGCTCATTCTGGCCGGTTCCCTTTTGTGCGGTATCGGCGAATGCAGTGGCCAGAACGGTCATGTTTTCAGCCGGGCCGCGGAGTTCGCTGTATAATTCATCCTGGGAGTGCAACCAAACTTTTGGCAACCCTTTGGTGATCGGGTGCGCGGTATCACGAACGGTTACCCGGAAAGCATGCTGCGGTCCGTGTGATCCCGCCTTGCCGGGGATGGTGTCGTACACCACACCGCCATCTCTCCAGCGGACCATCGGGCCACTTTTTTCGTTACGATCGCTCCAGCCCCCAACTCCGGTGATCTGGTTGTATTCTTTCCAGTCGGCAAAAGCATTGTTTGCGGCATGATAAATAACCACGCCCCCACCAGCGGCTACGTAATTGACGAAGGCCGTTTTGGTTTCCTCGGGCCAGGAATCACCGGTATAATCGAGTACAATCACCTGATATTTAGAGAAATCAGGCTTGAAAGTTGACATATCCTTGCCCTGCTCGGGTGTTTGGGCAATGTCAACAGAAAAAAGGCCCGAATTTTCCAGGATCTGCTTGAGAACGGGTGTAGAGGCCTTCCAGTCGTGGTTGTTCTGGCCGGAAACAATCAGTGCCCGGTTGGGCGCTTTGGAAACCGGCGATTGGGTGCAGGAAGGGGCCAGTAAGACCAGGCCGATGATTCCCGCAAGTATGACGAACGATGATATGATCTTTTTCATTGCTTTTGTAGTTTAGGTTAATTGCCATCGAGTTTCCATGGGCTCCTGAACGGACGCCTCAGCATCCGGGTAGCAATGGGATCGTTCAAAAACTCCTGGGTATCCGGATTCCAATTCAGCTTGCGTCCGGTAAGCATTGAAATTTCCCCTAGCAATGCGGCGGAAATCGACCGGTGAGCCACCTGTGCAGGGGTGATGGTCTCCTTCCTTGAGCGGGTACAATCCAGGAAGTTCTGCATGTGATCGAGGCTCTTGTACAGATGAATTTCATTTTCTCCGATCACCTCTTCCAGGATTTTAGGATCACTCGCAAACAGGCGGTTGCCACGATCAACATGGATCCAGCCTTTATCGCCGTACCAGCAAACCCCCATTCCATGAGGAACCTGGCGGGCATTGGCAATGTGCATTTTCACGCCGTTGGCGTAAGTGGAGTGAATAGAATATTCCACGGGAACATCGAATATCCCGTCGCGCGGATACACCCCTCTTCCTTCAATTTCCACCGGACCGGTGCGGTCGAATCCGAGTCCCCAGTGGGCGATATCAATATGGTGACCGGCCCAGTCGGTTAACTGTCCGCCGGAATAGGCCAGTATCCATCTCCAATCCCAATGACAAACCCCGCGGTAGGGCTCCTTGGGCGAAGGTCCGAGCCACATGTCCCAGTCGAGGCCTTCGGGTACCGGTTGTACCGGGTAGGGCTTGTTAGCAGGGTTGCCATCGGGCAAACCCACTTCCACAAAACTCACTTTGCCGACGCGGCCATTGATCACCAGCTCGGCTGCCCGGTGAAAATGAGCCTCTGAACGTTGCCAGCTTCCGGTTTGCCAAATCACGTTATTTTTTTCAACTGCCTCAATTATTTTCCGTCCTTCCCAGATGGTGCGGGCCAGTGGTTTCTGACCATGAATGTCGAGCTTGGCATTCGCGCAGGCAACGGCAATGATTCCATGCCATTGATCCGGCAAAGCCAGGCAAACAGCATCCAGTTTTTCTTTGATCAGGAATTCACGGTAATCCTCGTAAATTTTGGCATCCGTGTTGCCATATTTGGCATCCATGGCTGCCTTTGCATTATCGCGATGCCCTTTGTCGACATCGCAGGCAGCGATCATCTGAACTTCCTTTTTGCCCATCATCTCATGCATATCGCCAGTGCCCATGGATCCGGCACCGATCACACCCATCACTATCCTGTCGCTGGCGGCAGTGGCACCGTCTTTACCCAGTGCGGTTCCGGGTACAATGTAGGGCAATGCGATCGCCGCCCCTGCAGCCCCGGCCATTTTTCCGAAGAAAGACCTGCGGTTGATAAATTTCGGTTGACTCATAATTTTTAGGTTTAATCCCGTAAAGTTGTTAAAAAGTGGTCAGCTTTTCAAAGGCTGTCTGCATTAAATTCAAAATCAGCCCAGTTTGATAAGATAATACACGTAATGGGCTAAAAACAGTTTACTTTGAGTCGTCCACCTAAAAATGGCCACGTCCACCGGATCAACTTCCAGTGCAATCTTGACGGTGCTAAGGCCGACCACTGCAGCTGAATAATTCATCATAAATCGACTGTGCGCGATTCTTTGGAAAGCCCGCGTTTTCAGCTACCATCAGGATATCCTTAAGGTCGGGATTCCCTTTTCCGTTGATCGTTGTAGTATGGTTGCCATTAAATCCCTCACCCGGAACCAGATCATACGCGGGCGCCAGGTGCCATTCTCCGGCTTTGAACAGGAAGGAGAAGTTTTTGGCATGATCGTCTTTGTTACCCCAGAGGACATTGAACACCATCAGCCGGAACATGGCTGCAACATCTTCCATGTTGCGGGTCAGTGCCATCGTGGTTTTCATAAGGTCGGTATAGTCAAGCGAAGGCAGCCGGTGGCTCGCATACAATAGGCCACTCGCAGTATGCATGTGGAATCGACGGTCGCTTTCGCGGTCAAACCGTCGAACCCCAAAATAGGTACCTTCAAACAGTCGGGTCTCGGGTATTTCAATGCCGCATTTTTTCGCATCCAGCGAATATTGATATTCAATGGCTCCTATATCTTTAGGATCTGAAGCGGATCGGAATTTGACCAGCCAGTGCTGGCCTTCGAAAAAAATCAGAACTTTTGGACGCGCACCACCGGAGGAACCATTCTTTAGAAAAAGAAGATCAAGATTTGCTGTATGCTCCTCATTAAGGATTTTTGCCACTTCGCCGGCCAGAAAATTCAGGTCAACAGTATCCTTCTCATTAGTGACAAGGTTAACCGGACGATAAGTGAGCGCTCCCATTCCGGATTCACCCACAATACTGAGCCGATCAAGAGGGGTGAGGGTTCCGGGACGGATACCTCCCCTGATCAGCAGGCGGTCGAGAAGCAAATTTCCCCAGCCATCAGGAAGACTGTCATTGAAAACACCGAATAATCCATCGAAGGGATCTGATCTGGCTGTAAAAGCGCCCGATTTCAGCGGCAAATAAAAGGGTGAAATGGAGAAACCTGTTCCCAGCCATTCCGGGTCATATTCAAAAACACACCTACGGTCGGGGGCGATTGCCAGTCGGCCAACCTCTTTTTTATCCATGCTGACACTCAGGAGATCAACTGGTTTAAACATGATTTGTTCCTCTTTTACGCGTTTTGGCTACCCGCACCTTCAATAGTTCGTCGATGCTCTGATATTGCTTCACACTGAACAATCGGTGAAATTCATCCGTGGCTCCCAGCGCCACCGCAATCATGAGAAGATGTTTGAGGGATATTTCTGATTGGTCCTCAAATCTTTTTAGCGTTCCCAGACTCACTCCCGCCCGCGTTGCCAGAGCTTGTCGGGTCAGGTTTTTTTCCAATCGCCGTTGTTTGAGGTTCAAGGCTATCTCCCTGGCGATTGCAAAAGGATTGAAATCATCCAGGAGTATATTATTATCGGATAATATAGTATCTTTTAATGCCATCTATCAAATATACGGATAATATATTAACCTTTAATCAGAATGACCGATTCTATTTCATTTTGACTAGGGGATTCTTGAGCAAGAAGCCCTTGGACCAGCTGAATCCCGGATATGGCCAATTGAAAACCCTGGCCTTTTTCAACATATTCCGGGTGATTTTGTGTAAACAGGTCATTGAGGAATGTGGAATGTCGGCACTAAGAACCCGATGAGGGTTGTGGGGCCGGTAAGTTAAAAACTCCACTTAAGCCTCAAAAAACCCAGCGTGGCTTTTTGGGTGGAGCCCTTCTGCAATTCAACTGCAAAGTGCTGCAGAATAAAGGAAAGATCGAGGTCCTCACGCAGGTTCAAATCGAGCGATGGCCCTGCAAAGTAACCATTGAGCTTTGGGAAGTACATGGCAGCTATTCCGGCATTGAACAGGGGGGTGACCGGATAACTCACATTGGCGAAAAAAGTGTGCGGGGCAAAGGAAAGATCGCGGACGGTAAGATTGCGGTAATAGAAATCGGTAAAATTGGTCAGACTGGCTTGTGCAGCTGCCTGGTTGTATAAATATTCAATTTGGATATTCAGGTTAAAGTGGGTCAGGTAACTGATCCCGCCCCCACCGATTACGACCGGACCGGGATGGGACATCATTTTCCCCGGATGGAGGTAAGTGATTTCCCCGGTCAGCGAAACCGGACCGATATAGCCGGAAAAGCCGCCTCCTGCAACGAATTCTTTTTCATCCAGCATACCTCCAAGTACCTGAAAATCATATCCGGATAACGAAAAGCGGAACAACCCGGCATAGCTGGCCTCCTTAAAACTGTTCATTTTCCCGGCGAACTCAATATGGGCCGATGGGGTAAAATAATACTGGAGTCTGACGGCATCGCTGCCCGGCCGCTCGATATAATCGAAATCAAAGAAACTGTACGCATTAAAAATATCGTTGGGGTTCCAAACATAATTCATCCCCCAGTTAATCCGCTGCCTCCCGATAGTGGCCTGAAATTTTCCAAAATTCAAATCGATATACGCCCTGTCGATAGTGGTGTTCAGGATAAATGAGGATTCGGAGGCCAGATTCCACGTAAGATCGGCCCAACCCTGGTCCTTGCCGATCATGGCGGCATATCCAGGCTGATATTTCACCGTTTCGCCAAAAATAAAGCGATTCCTGATTTCAAGCGCTGCATTCAGGTGTGTGCCATATCCGGCCTTGAAATTGAGTCGGTTATGAAGTAAATTGTCGATTGTCCAGGGTCCATCAATCTTTTCGAACATCACCGATTGCATATCGGAGAGATAACCGTTGGCTGATGCTGTGAACTGTGCGGGGGCCCGCAGAGAGGAGAGCAGCAATAGCAAGGCGGAGAAGAATAGTGACAGGTGCCGAGTGACGAGTGACATAAGAACGAAACGCGAAACGAGTGACGCGCAACAAAGTGACCCTCGAAGAGTTGTCATCCCGACGAAAGTCGGGACCCCGTCCCTTACCGCGGATGCTTCCAGATGGACCCCGTCCCTGACTACGGATGCTTCCAGATGGACCCCGTCCCTTACCGCGAATGCTTCAGCCATCATCGTTACAAACTAATGTTCCGGATATTCCACATCGCTCTTCACCAACCCGTCTTCCACCGTAATCACCCGGTGTGCCTTGGCGACCACGCGGGCATCGTGTGTGGAAAAAATGAAGGTGATCTTTTCTTCGTGGTTGAGGCGTTCCATAATATCGAGCAGGTTTTCGGCCGATTTGGAATCGAGGTTTGCAGTGGGTTCATCGGCCAGAATGAATTTGGGTTTCGATGCCAGGGCCCGGGCAACGGCCACCCGCTGCTGCTGTCCGCCGGAAAGCTTGCCCGGTCGTGCATTCATACGGTCCTCAAGCCCCACCTGGGCAAGAAGCTCCTTGGCGCGTTGCATTCGTTCGGTTTTGGGCCGGCCCTGGAGGTGCATGATGAACTCCACATTTTCGAGCGCCGTGAGCACAGGAATCAGATTATAAGCCTGAAAAACAAATCCGATATTGCGCATTCGGAAATCGATGATTTCCCTTGGTTTCAACTGATTCAGGTCGATCCCGTCAATCAGGATAGTTCCCGAGGTGGGGACATCCAAACCACCCAGAATATTTAACAGGGTAGTTTTTCCGGAACCCGATGGTCCTACGATGGAGGTAAATTCCGCTTCGGTGAAATTCAGGCTGATTCCGCCAATTGCAGTAACCGGCACACTTTTTCGGTCGTCATAAACCTTGTTGAGGTTGTTGATCTCGATGATGTTCATTTTATTCATAACTGGTTATTTTCAAGATAAACTTTCGCGGTAAGGGACGGGGTCCATCTGGAAGCATCCGCGGTAAGGGACGGGGTCCCGACTTTCGTCGGGATGACAACTCTTCGAGGGTCACTTTGTTTCGCGTTTCGTTCTTAAGTCAATTGTCACTTGTCAATTTTTGAATGAGACGCATAATTATGCGTCTCTACTCGGTACGTAATGCATCTGCAGGATTCAGCTTCAGGGCTTTCCAGGCCGGATAGGCGGAGGCGGCGATTCCGGTAATGACCACCAGAACGCCCACGATCACGTAAAAGTCCAGTGTCAGGCTTGGGTACATCACCGCGCTGAAACCAAGAGCCTCCAAACCCTTTTGGGCAAAGGAGGTGAGGTCGATGCCCCGGTGCCCCAGGATTCCGATGACCACCGCACTGATTGCCATCCCGGCGAAGGCCCCGGTCAGACATAATAATACAGATTCGATAATTATCATGGTAAAAATCCTGAGCTTGTTCATCCCCACGGCCATGAGCATACCCAGTTCCTTGACCCGTTCCAGAACCACCATCAACATGGTGTTGACGATACCAAATCCCAGGGCCAGGAGAATGATCACCATCATGAGGATCATCATGGATAAAAGCACACTATTCAGCATGGCGACATCCGGAAGCAGGGCCTTCCAGTCCATTACATCCAGTGTCGGGTATTGGGCTTTCAGTTTGGCGACCGTCGAATCGATGAGATTGGGATCGTTCATAAAAATAGCGACCTCATGGGCGTCATCAGGGGTAAGGACAGCCAGGGCTGCAAGTTCCGGTTTGGGAACATACACATTCATTTCCTCAAACACATTGTTTTCCACCCGATAGATTCCACAAACCCGGAACGCTCCGCCGGTAAGGTTACCATCGGCACCCTGGAAAGTGAGAACCACCTTCGAGTGGATCTTGAGTTTAAGTTTCCGCGCCAGGGTTTCGCCCAGTACAATCGGATTTTGCTGATTGCCGGCGAACCAGCTTCCTGTACTGTCTTTCAGATATTTATCAATGATGGCCGGGTCGGTGAGCTTAAATCTTTTTGCGAGCGTGACGGAATCGTAAATGGCGGTATACAATTCGCTCACCTGTTTTTCGCGCTCCGGATCGATCCCGTAAACGGTCACTCCTGCGGAGGCAGCTGCACTGTTGATCATCGAAACGATTTTCAATCGACCGGCGACTGCCTTCACTCCGGGCAATCCTTCCGTAAACCGGATGATTCCATTGGCATCGGGAAGGGTCAGCCCAATTTCCGGATTTTCCAAAAAGCGCGGGTCATGTATCTGGATATGAGAAACTTCTTTTGTGAGGGCTTCCTTAACCCTACGTTCGCTCATACCCTGATATACAGCGCATGCGAAGAGGCCTCCAAAGATCCCCAGGGCCATGGCTGCGATTACGACCAGGCTCCGGACTTTATTTCGCCAGATGTTTTTCCAGGAGAGGGATGGTATCATGATTAGTTGATGTGATGATTAGTTGATTAGCTGAGGTGTTGTTAGGAGTGTAGTGCTTTGGTGACGCGCAGGCGGGTGACATTCCATACCGGAATGATCACCGCGGCGAGAACAATCAGCATCGCAACCAGTGTTTGGTTGATAAAATATCCGGCTTCCCAGGCTGTGGGCATAATGGGTTCCAAGCCATATTGAATAAGAGAATCTGCCATGGAGCCGGTGAGTAATAACGGGTGGACATGCCCCCACCAAATCACCGGGATACTTAAACAAATCCCGCCAAGCGTGCCAATTATGGCGATGATCAGCATTTCCACAGCCAGAATTCCACCCAATCGTCTTTTCTGCATGCCCACGGCCACAACCACTCCAAATTCGCGGCGACGTTCGGCGGTCATCATCTGAACCGTGCCGAAAATCCCGAACCCGATGATCAGATATAGCAATCCCAGCATGATCAACCCGCCGGCATTATCCGATTCGATCTGCTGAACCAGTTCCACCAGGATGGTATCCCAGGAACGTACATCATATTGATCCCCCAAACTTTTCTGCAGGCTTTTAACGGTGGGATCCAGGGTTTTACTGTTTACCAGATCGATGGAAATCGAGGTGACCCGGTTCCGGGCCGAGAAAAAATCCTGTGCTACTGCCAGCGGAAGATAAACCAGTTTGTTGTCGAGATCAGGCGAAGGAAAGCGAAGAATTCCGGCTACCGGATACTTCGCTGCTGCACCCGCACCATGATAGCCCTGCGAAATGAGCACCAGGGTATCCCCGATCCCAACCTTCAGATACCGGGCAAGCCTTTCGGAAACCATCGCGGCATTATCGCTGTTTTTCAAATAGTTGCCTTCGACCAATTTTTTCGACAGGTGTGTGAGCTGGTTGTCTTTTTCCGCATCGGTTCCAACCACCAGAACCCCTTTGGTCTGATTTCCGGAACTGGCCAGTGCAAAGGATTCCAATCGCGACAGGGCCATCGAAACATTCGGATTTTCTTCAATTTTGGCAAGTAAACCATCCTGCATCAGAATCGTGTTTTCGATGATTTTATCCGTCTGGTACTTACGGTCGAAAACCTGAATGTATCCGGTATAGGCTTTTACCACATTGCCGACCATATTCTGGTACGATCCCAGTTGGAATCCCCGCATCACAACGGAGAAAAATACCGCAAACAGGATAGAGGCGATGGTAATCAGCGACCGTCTTTTATTCCGCCAGATATTCCTCCAGGCCATGGTCAGGTAAAAGAATGATGACCCGGAGTAGGCGGACTGAATTTTATAGGGTTTCTTTTCCATTCCGTATCGCTATTTTACTGTTTTCATATTCTGTTGGGAGAAGAATGAATCCTCCATTTTCACATTGAAAGTCATCGACTGGATGATCACAATGGTGCGATTCTGAGGCTCGTCGGCTGGGATGATATCCATTCGTGACGGAATTTTCCGCCCGTCCATGGTTTTCACCTCACCGGCGGTTTCGGTGCGAACAAGAGCCTGGTTTTCATCATAGTATTCGGATTTGAGAAACAACAAGTCGGCCTTGCTCACCCAGGTGATTATTTTTCCCCAAACGATATTGGATTCCTCCTTGGGAACCAGATTGATTTTATAACAGGAAGTGCCTTCAAAATCTTCCGTTCCCAGCAGTTCCTGGGCGTAATCGAGCACCAGGGAGGTTTCATTCAGAATATCATCGTTGGAATAGTCCGAACCCATCCAGCCCTGCGACATCATTGAGGGCGGCAATTTGATGAGTCGGCCGATGGAGGGGAGATAATTCCACATATCGGTGCCTCGCTTGAGAAAAGTTTGGCCCTTTTCCTTGGCAGGCTCCGTAACCAGGGTCAGCGCCAGGCTCCGGCCTTTCGACCAGTTTTTAAAACCCACCGTACGTTCCCACGTGGGACGCTTGATGGTCATGGTCATCAAACTGATACTGCTTTCACCCTGCACATTGCGGTCAGCCTTTTCGATGATTTCTGTGGCGGTGAGGGTGGCCTGAGCCATGGCGTTTAGGGTTGGAGTCAAGGTCAGGCAAGCTGCTATTAAGCTGATTATCATTGATTTCATAATCATTTAAATAAGGAAAATATGAGTTGTTCCATTTTATCCAGGTCGACCGATTCCGGAGACAAAAAGTACTGAAGACCAACCCCGTCGATGGTGATACCCAATAGTATGGCCTTTTCAACAGGAGAAGGATCTCCTTTCGATTCAAAAAAATAGACGATTTCGCGGGTAAGTTGTTCTGCGGTACTCCGATACCGTTCGGGTGAAATGTCTATCACCCCCGGCTGCATAAACACCGTAAAGAGCAACCGGTAAAATTCCGGTTCCCGCCGGATCAGGGTAAAACCACCATGGATGAACCTCCGGAGTTCTTCCCGGGAATCACCCCCGGCTTGAACTTCCTTTTGAATATCCTGAAATTTATTTAGCCCAAGTGTCAGGATCGAATCGAGCAAGTCCGCCTTGGAAGTGAAATAATTGTATAAGAGCCCCTTTGAAATACCTGCGTATTCCGAAATCTTGGATATTGATGTGGAATGATACCCTTCTTTGGCAAACAGTTCAAGTGCCGCCTGCATGATCTGCAGTTTACGTCCTTCGCGGATCTCCCCAAACTGGTCGGGTGTTTTTGGACTCATTGTTTTTGAATGAACGTTCGGTCAAAGATAATACACGAATCAAAGAAATCCAAATTCAGGGGGGTGATTGTGCTCCCTT
>JBBQOG010000044.1:0-13309 GCA_038330665.1 Bacteroidales bacterium | reverse complement strand
TTGCCGGAGCCCCTCCCGTAACGCGTTTCCGGTCACCATTTTGGGATGCTCGCGTTGGTTGGTATCAAGCAGGTAGTCCCAGCGCGTAATCAACTTCCTTTTCCACCGGTCGCTGACTCTCCAGTCGACAAAAAATCCCTGTTTGTAGAGCAAGCCCCAGTCGGGGGTATCTCTGTTGGCGAGTCCCAGGTTATCCACCAGATGTTTGCGCATCCGGAGCTGGATCTCCCAGCGGGCCATATCAGCATAAACCAGTAAGGCAGGATTCGGGTAAACCAGGGCCGCACCGGTACCCAGCACCAGAGTTATTCCATCGCCGGCGGTTTTGATTTGTTCGAGTGCCTGTTCCATTTTTTCCGGATTAAAAAAGGCATCGATCGTGAGTCGGCTCAGAAAACCAAAGATTCGGTCGTCCGTGACATCCGGATACACCAGTTTTTCAATCAATGATTCCGGCCACATTAGTTCACGGGTCTGAATCACCAGTGAGGGTCGGATATTTTGAACCAGTGCTGAGGTTATTTCCTCTTCCAAAACCCCCGGATAACAGTCGATTGCCACCACCGGGCGATTGTGGCCAGCGGCACGCAAATCATGCAGCAATTGGCTGGCTATTGTCTCCCATCCGGAATAGACCGTAACCGGCTGAGATACTTCAATAGATGGGTGAGAATTAAACTTTGAATCGTGCAATTCTTTGTATTTTAGCCTTCAAAAATAGATATTTTACATCAAACGTTAAGATGCAAGGGTTTAATGGACTATACAATTGATCAGGTTCTGGATATAGAACTGCTGCAATCTATTCAGGATAAACTGAATGAGATCAACCCGTTTCCTTCGGCGCTGATCGATCCGATGGGACGAATCCTGACGGCAACCGCCTGGCAGGATATATGCACTAAATTTCACCGGGTCCACCCGGAATCCGAAAAAGAATGCATCATCAGCGACCAGTACATCCGGAACCATCTTGATAAGGCTAATCCGGCAGTATCATACACTTGCCCGCACGGGCTTGTGGACAATGCCATTCCTATAATCGTGGAGGGCAAACATCTGGCAAATTTTTTTACCGGACAGTTTTTCCTGGAGCCACCGGACCTTGTTTTTTTCAGGAAGCAGGCCAAGCGCTTTGGTTTTGACGAGGATGCCTATATTCAGGCAGTCAATCAGGTACCTATCTGGGATATTGAAAAGCGCGACCGTTATCTGGAGTTCGGCAAATCCTACATTGAGTCCATGGCCGAAATGGGCCTTGCGCGTTTAAGGGAAGACGAAGCGAACCGGAAAGCACGTGAAAGTGAACAGCGATTTCAGTCGGTGTTTGAAAAAATGATTGAAGGGTTTGCGCTCCATGAGATCATCTGCGATTCAGCCGGTAACCCGGTCGATTATCGTTTCCTCGATGTCAATCCTGCATTTGAAAAGGTTCTGGGATTGAAGGCTGATCAAATAGTCGGGAAAACAGCACTGGAAATATTACCCGGACTGGATGTTTTATGGGTGGAACGGTTCGGACAGGTAGCCCTAACCGGTGAGCCGGTTACTTTTGAGCAGTATGAGCATGTGCAGGATAAATATTTTAGGGTTGTGGCCTTTAGTACCCAAACAGGGCAGTTTGCCACCATTTTTGATGATGTAACCGATGATAAAAAGGCAGAGCAGGAACTTCGGGATAGTGAAGATAAATACCGGCAGCTGGCTGACCTGTCGCCTGAGGGAATCCTGATCCACGTAAATAATACTATCCAGTATGCCAATAATTCCGCGGCCCGTATCATGAATGCCGGATCTCCTGAAGAACTTCTGGGTAAGCGGGTTACCGATTTTGTGCACCCTGATTATATCCCGATGGTAAAGGAGCGCATCGCAGAAATTGTCGATCAAAAAGGAACTGTACCGATCATTGAGGAAAAGCTGGTGCGTCTGACCGGCGAATCCTTCTTTTCGGAAGTTTCGGCAGTTCCCTTTGATCTGAAAGGAAGCATTGCCGTTCAGGTGATCTTCAATGATATCACCAAACGGAAACAGGAACAGGAAAAGCTCAGAATCCTGGCACAGGCTATCGACTGCATAGGGGAATGCGTTTCGATGACTGATTCGGAAAATGACATTTTGTTTGTTAACAAGGCTTTCTGCAAGACCTACGGATATACCAGCGATGAGCTCATCGGAAAGAACATCAACATGGTTCGCGGGGATGCGGGGCATAACGATAGTGAGCTTCGTGAAATTCTTTCCAGGACATTGGGAGGAGGCTGGAGCGGCGAAATCGAGAATCGGAAAAAGGATGGTACCATTTTTCCGGTCCACATCTCTACGGCCATCGTTTTTGACGCAAACGGCCGGACTGTGGCGCTCATCGGCATCGCAACAGATATTACCGAAACCCGAAAAAATCAGAAAGAGCTGATGGCAGCAAAGGAAATGGCGGAGGAGAGCGATCGGCTCAAAAGCGCATTCCTGGCCAATATCAGCCATGAAATCCGGACTCCCATGAACAGCATACTGGGTTTTTCGGAATTACTGGAAGACCTGGTAGACGATCCCAAACAGCTGGAGTATCTGAAGATCATCTCTGCCGGTGGCGAACGGTTGCTGAACATAATCAATTCGGTTATTGATATAGCCAAAATTGAGGCAGGTGAAATCGACCTCGTCCATTCTGAATTCGATATTCAGGATCTGATGAAAGAGTTATACGAACTGAACAGATTGAGGAACAGGAATATCAATTTTCAACTTGAGCGGCCAACCCCAGGGCCACTCCTTTTTTATTCGGATAAGACTAAGCTTTTCCAGATTCTAAATAATCTGGTAAGTAATGCTTTGAAATTCACTCTGATGGGATCGGTGAACTTCGGGTATCATTTGGAATCCGGCAGCGTCTTGTTTTTTGTAAAGGATACCGGAATTGGGATTGATGAGGAATTTAAATCCAAGATATTCAAGCGGTTCCATAAGGCAAAATCACTGGAAAGGGCCGGTCTGGAGGGGACCGGACTGGGATTGGCCATCACGCGGGAACTGGTTGTGATCCTTGGCGGTGAGATATGGTTTGAGTCGGAGTTGGGTCGCGGCACCACCTTTTTTGTTAAATTTCCGCGGTCACAGGAGTGACAGATGAGTTCGATTGAAATTACCAGTTAAAATATATTCTATGAAATCATTCGGGTGGATTCTTGTGGTGGTTGCTTTAAGTATGGCCACTGTGGCATTCGGGCAAATTCAATTACCTGCTGTGATCAGCAGTCACATGGTTCTGCAGCGCGACAGCGAAGCACCCATCTGGGGCTGGGCAAAGCCGGGCGACCAGATCAGTATCAAAACTTCCTGGGATCAGATGGTATATGGAACCCTGACAGACAAGGACAGCAAGTGGATGATCAAGGTGAAAACTCCGGGTGCAGGGGGGCCCTATACCATTGAGATCGGAGGGAAGGATAAAATTGTACTGGAAGATATCATGTGTGGTGAGGTTTGGTTATGCTCCGGCCAGAGTAACATGGAGATGCCTTTAAGAGGCTGGCCCGAATGGGGAGGCCCCATCGAGGGGTCGGAAGAGGCCATCAAGGAAGCCAATTATCCGGAAATCAGGCTTTTTACGGTGCAGAAGGCCACTTCTTTTTTGCCGGTGGATACCTGCTCCGGCTCCTGGGCCGCCTGTACACCGGAAACCGCCAAGGATTTCAGCGCTACCGGATATTTCTTCGGACTCCAGCTATACCGGACCCTGGGCGTACCGGTCGGTCTGATCCACTCCAGCTGGGGTGGAACGGCAGCGGAAGCCTGGACCAGCAGCGAATATATCAGCCGGATACCCAAATTTGCCACCTCAACTGGTGTTTGTGATCCCGAAATATTCTTTAAAAAGTCGGTGGAAAATTATTACGACGCAATGGGCCAATGGGTTCATTCAATCGGTTATGATGTTGAAGATCCCGGTCCTGCCTGGACCCGCACACCTGCAAGCTGGCAGGGGTGGACGGATATCGCCGTACCCGCTGAATGGTCCAAAACATTTATCGGTACCTACATCGGCGCAGTAGAATATCAAACCACTTTCAAGGTGCCGAAATCCTGGACGAATCAGGTCACGGTTCTGGAACTGGGTCCGATCGATGAACTGGATATTGCCTGGGTGAACGGCAAACTGGTTGGCAGCCACCTGAATCCGGGGGATTATGCTACCGAACGGGTGTATGAAATACCGGCAGGAACCCTGAAATCCGGGGACAACCTCCTTGCCTTGAATGTGGGTAACACCAGTGGACTCGGCGGATTCAACGGCAAGGAAAAAGCCATGAAAATCCGGCTCAAGAAGTCAAAGTCGGGGGGCAAATCCCTGGCCGGAACCTGGAAGGCCCGCAAGGGTCCGGCCTTCGGGAACCTGCCACCGATGCCGGAGTGCCCGAACTGTAATTATCCGAATACTCCCACGATGCTATACAATGGGATGATCAAACCAATCATTCCCTTTGGCATAAAAGGCGCCATCTGGTATCAGGGTGAATCGAACCGATATGACGGAATGCTATACCGGCAGATTTTTTCAGGTATGATTCAAAACTGGCGCCACGACTGGATGGAAGGTGATTTTCCTTTCTATTTTGTTCAGATCGCGCCCTATACCTATCGCGACACGCACAGTACCGGTCTTCTTCGGGAGGCACAGCAATATGTGATGAAGACGGTTCCCAATACGGGTATGGTTGTGACCATGGATATCGGAAATCTGAAAAATATACATCCGGGGAACAAGCAGGATGTGGGCAAACGCCTGGCCAACTGGGCACTGGCCAAAGATTACGGGTTCCTCAACAAGGCTTATACCGGTCCGGTGTACAGTGGAATGCAGAAAGAGGGAGCAAAAATCAGGATCATCCTGGATTTTGCCTTCGGCGGACTCACCTCCTTTGGTAACGACCTCACCTGTTTCCAGATTGCCGGAAACGACAAGGTATTTAAGCCCGCAATAGCATTGATCGCAGACAAAACAATAGTGGTATACAGCGATGAAGTTCCCGATCCGGTTGCCGTGCGCTTCGGTTGGAATTCCACCGACGTCCCCAATCTGTTTAATGTGCTGGGATTGCCCGCCGCTCCCTTCAGAACCGACAACTGGGGGCAGTAGGCAGTTGGCAGTAGGCAGTGGGCAGTCGGCAGTCGGCAGTAGGCACTGTATTAGCCTCGGAGAGTTGTCATCCCCGCGTATGCGGGGACCCCGTTGCATACCGCGAAAGCTTAAGGGAGACCGAATGCGGGGACCCCGTTGCATACCGCGAAAGCTTAAGGGAGACCGCAGGCGGGGACCTTCTGCCTTCGAACAGAAAACTAATTTTAACACTAAAATACCTCAATGAAAAATCTAACAACCATTCTTCTGATCGCCGCGGTGTTGGCCGGGTGTAAGCCGGAAGTAAAAGTGAATTGCCTCGTGAGTGGCACAGTAAAAAACGCTACTGAAAAGGAGGTCATTAAATTGACTCTCGGTACAAAAGTCGACACGCTGAAGCTAAATCCCGATGGAACTTTTTCGAAAGAGATTTCGGTGACCAAGCCTTCGGAAGCCATGCTTCAGGGGTCGAAATTATATGCCAGTCTGTTTTTGACTCCCGGCAAGGATCTGGTGATCCATGCAGATGCGGCGGACTTCAACAAGGACCTGGCGTTTGACGGGGCCCTGGCTCCTGAAAACAATTTCCTGATTAAGAAGAGCGATGGGCAGGAAGCAAACTATAAGGCGCTGAATGCCAGATATCGTGCCCCGTTTACCCCGTCAGATTTTAGACTGGTTTGTGATTCCATTCACCTGGCCGAATTGGCTTATCTGGCGAATTATACCGATCCCAAAGGCAAACTGGATCCGGATTTCGTGGTCCGCCAAAAAACAGCCATCAATTTCGACTATTACGGGAACCTCAACAATTATCCGACCATGGCAGGCTATTACAATACCGACAAGCCTGAGATCCCGGCCGACTGGTATTCCTTTATGGATGGGGTAACCCTCGATGATCCCTCCCTGCTGGATATCTCGGAAGCCAAATATTTTATCACTTCCTATATTTCGGCACAGGCATTAAAGATGTCGGGCGTTTCCCAGGAAAAGTCCTATAACAACCCGGAAGTCCGGGTGGCCACCTTCAAATATTTGTCAGACAATTTCAAAAATCCTCAATTTTTTAACCTGATCGCATTTGAATCGCTCAAACAAACGATCGATTCTGAAGGACCGAATGGGATGGATGTTCAGATCAATGAATACCTGACTAAATCCACCGATGAAGCCAACAAGCAGGCACTGAAGGATATGGTGGCTGGTTGGGCCACGATGGCCTTTGGCCAGCCGGCTCCGGTTTTCAATCTTCCGGATAACAATGGCAAAATGGTTTCGCTTACCGATTTTGCAGGCAAATATGTTTTCATCGATTTCTGGGCCACCTGGTGCGGACCGTGTAAGGCAGAGGTACCCGCCTATAAGCAGCTGATCGAAGATTATAAGAATAAGAATATTGTATTTATCAGTATATCGGTTGATAAGGATAAGGCAGCCTGGGAAAAGATGGTTAAAGAGGGCATTCCTGCTTACGGTGCCGACGGAAAACCGGATCTCAACAATATGATTGCCATGACCTGGATGCAGTTGCACGATGCCGTTAAATACAACAAAATTTGGCTGGTGAAATTCATCCCGACATTCGTACTGATCGATCCGCAGGGCAAAATTGTGGATTCCCGCGCTAAAAGACCGTCGAACCCGGAGTTGCGGACCCAGCTGGATGCGTTGCAGGGGATTTAGATATCGTGCTCGCTGGCGCTCGCTAATTATGCTTCGCTAGGCTCAGCTAATTATGCTTCGCTGCGCTCAGCTAATTATGTTCGGCTTCGCCTCACTAATTGAGCTACCTCAATGCAAAATTAGCGACCGCAGGGAGCACAATTAGCGAGGCGATAGCCGAGCCTGGTTAGCGAGCGTCAGCGAGCATAATTAGCGACCGCAGGGAGCAAAGTTAGCGACCGCATGGAGCACAATAAACATATTAAAATGAAGAAATCAATTACCCTCTTATTTTTTGTTGCGCTTAGCGTATCTGCTTTTGCGCAACTTTCCGTTCTGCCGTACACCACCGGAGTGTGGAATCCGGATTCGTTGGGAAATCAACGTGTTGTGGTGGTGGTGGACAAAGCCGCTCCGGCTGTGATGTGTGATATTCCATGGCGGCGCAAGGATCTCAATCCGCAGGATAAGGAGATCCTTATCTATTCGCAGCAAGGTAATCAACTGGTTAATAATGTGATTCGTGTGGATGTCAACCGCGAATCGGGCAAGCTGATTTTTGAGCCGGTGGCCGGTGCGGGTTCGTATTATCTGTATTATCTGCCGTATAAAAGCAGCGGGGGTAATTATCCGAAAGTGAATTACCTGAAACCTGCCGACCGGTGCAACCCGGAATGGGAGGCTAAATATACCATTGCCAAAGGATTGCCGGTAGCAAAGGCCTCGGAAATGCAGTCGATCAATGCCCTCCACTCCTTCTATCCCATGGAGGTGATTGCCACGCGCCAGGAAACGGAAAAGTTTCTGGCAAAGTCTGGCAAATCCGGTATGGTGCTTTTCCCGGAATACCGCGCGTATCCGATCCGTATGTGGACCGACCTGCCCTACCGGTGGATCGCAAGGGGATCGGTCAGCAAACTCGCCGATACAATTCAGCAGAATGCCTATTATTCCTTTCAGATAGGCGTTCTGGCCCAGGGTGATTCTCTGAAAAATGTGGAAGTAATTTTCAGCGACCTGAGCGGTCCGGGTGGAGCCCGGATTCCGGCTGCCGCTCTCACCTGCTTTAACGCGGGGGGCAACGATTGGAATCAGCAACCGTTAATCAAAGTGGTGAATGTGGCTCCCGGACGGATTCAGTCGATGTGGATCGGGGTGGATGTGGCGAAGGATGTGAAGCCGGGGGTGTACAGAGGGAATGTTGGGATCAGGGCAAAAGGGCAGGAGGGCAAGAAGGCAAAAGGAAAGGATGAAGGCAGAGGGCAGAAGGCAGAAGGGAAGGATGAAGGTAAAAGTGTGAAGGGGGAAGTGGAGGTGGAGCTGACGGTGGTGGCGGGTGTTTTGGCCGACCGGGGCGACAGTGAGCCAGAATTGCATTCGCGGTTGCGGTGGCTGAATTCCGATATAGCGGTGGACGATGGGGTGATTCCTCCGTACCTGCCGATCGGAGTTTCCGGCCAGACCTTGAAAATCCTGGGCCGGGATGTGAAACTCAGTGATACTGGATTGCCCGAACAGGTGCTGAGTTACTTTACGCCGGAGATGACGCGTTTGCAGGAAGCCGGTCAACCCCTGTTGCTGAATCCCATGTCGTTCGAAATATCGATTGGTGGCAAAAGCCAGGAAATTAAACCTAGCGGGGTGAAGATCACCTCAAGAGCCGAGGGCGGGGTGAACTGGGAATCCAACCTGACGGCTGGTGATCTGGAATTCAAGTTGCTGGGAAGGCTGGAGTTCGATGGATTTTTAACCTACCGGATTACGGCACGTGCTAAAAAGGCCATTGCTTCATCCGAAATCGAATTTGTGATCCCGATGAACGGCGACCGCATCCAGTATATGCTCGGGTTAGGCGAAAAGGGTGGCAAGGCTCCGGATCAGTTTGATTTCAAATGGGATCCTTATTTCAACTGCGACGGGCCCTGGCTGGGCTCCGTGAATGCAGGCATTCAGGCTACGTTTAGAGCCGAAAATTACGAACGGCCTCTGAATACCAACTTCTATCATCAGAAGCCGCTGAATATGCCTCCCTCGTGGTACAATGAGGGCAAAGGCGGCATACAGCTCAACCGCGAAGGGAACGAATATGAACTGACTGCTTACAGTGGTGAACGCACGATGAAGGCCGGCGAAACGTTGCATTTTGATATCAATATATTGCTGACTCCCTTTCGCACCATCGATCCGAAAAAGCAGTTTCACGACCGCTATTATCACAAGTACATGCCGCTCGATACCATAGCGGCAGTGGGTGCCAATGTGATCAACGTGCATCATGCCACGGCGATTAATCCGTTCATAAACTATCCGTTCATGCGACCGGCCCAGATGAAAGCCTATATTGATTCAGCCCATGCCATCAAGGATAAAGTGAAGATTTACTATACCGTTCGCGAACTTTCCAATATCTGTCCGGAGATCTGGGCGCTGAAATCGCTTGGGAACGAGGTGCTATCGTATGGTCCGGGCGGGGGATACTCCTGGCTACAGGAGCATCTCGACGGAAATTACATACCTGCTTGGTTTGTACCGGATTACAGCGATGCTGCCGTGATTAATTCCGGAACCTCCAGATGGCACAACTACTATCTCGAAGGATTGAACTGGCTGGTGAAAAATGTGGGCATCGACGGACTGTATATCGACGATGTGGCCTTCGACCGGAGTATCATGAAACGGGCCCGGAAGGTGATGTTGCGGGGGAATCCCGATGCCATGATCGACCTGCACTCGGCCAATCAGTTTAACGAACGCGATGGGTACACCAATTCGGCCAACCTGTACATGGAACATTTTCCGTACCTCGACCGGCTCTGGTTCGGCGAGTACTTCGATTACAACGCCTCGCCGGATTTCTGGCTGACCGAAGTTTCGGGCATCCCGTTCGGGTTGATGGGCGAAATGCTGCAGGATGGCGGGAACCAGTGGAGGGGACTGATATACGGAATGACCTCACGCGCACCGTGGTCGGGGAATCCCACGAATATCTGGAAACTCGAAGATGAATTTGGCATTCAGGATGCTGAAATGATTGGGTATTGGGTGCCCGATTGTCCGGTTAAAACCGGTCGGCCCGACATCCTCGCTACGGTGTACAAAGCCAAAGGCAAAGCGATGATTGCGATTGCCTCCTGGGCGGCTGGTCCGGCCCGGATTGCGCTGGATATCGATTGGAAAGCGCTGGGTATCGATCCGGCGAAAGCCAAACTGACCTTACCCGAAGTGGGGGGCGGATTTCAGAAAGCCGGAACCCTCACCCGCGATCAATCCTTTACGGTACCGATGGGGAAAGGGGTGGTTATCGTTATTAGCGAGGCTAACTGATAATATGCTAATGAGTTAATATGCTAATATGCTAATAGGCTAATGTGGTAATGAGTTAATGTGGTAATGAGTTAATGTGGTAAAAAGAGCCCCGGAAAAATCAAATCCGGGGCTTTTTTTAGTTAGACCTTTTTCCCGATGTAGAATACGTAACCGTAAAATTCCTTATACTTTTCGTATAGCTCAGCTTCGTGGCGTTGATTGGCAACGAGCTGCAGGGCAGTAGGATGGTCCGGATATTTTTTCAGAAAGAGGTTCTGGGCGGCAATTTGCTGATCATAGAAATTTTCGGTCCAGCAATTTTCGGGCAGGATAAAGGTGGCAACCGGAAGATAACCGGATTTTTGCATTTGGGCCACATTGTTTGGAATGGTATCGATCAGGGGATAGGCATCCATCCAGAATGCTTCAATCTCTGCCGGGCGTTTTTCGGTAAACCACGAAGCTTCCGTGACGGCCACAAAGCCTCCGGTTTTCAAAAATTTCCGCCATTCGTTCAGTCCCTTTTCAAACCCGATATTATAGATTGCGCCTTCCGACCAGATCAGGTCGAGCTCCTCCTCCTGAAAGGGAAGATTCTCCATATTGCCCAGGATACCAGTGACCCTGTTTTCGAGCTTCCTGGATTGGGCATTGGCATTAAACCGGTCGATAAACAGCGGAAACAGGTCGATGCCCGTGATCCGTCCGGGTGCATTTTGAGCCAGCACCATGGTTTGACCGCCCGTTCCGCAGCCGATGTCGGCAATCCGGGATTCGGAAGTTAGCGCATGGATAAAGCTCAGTGCCTTAACAGTAACCTCGGGGCTACCGGGACCCTGACGATCCATGCTCGAAAAGTATTCACAGATCAGGTTGAAATCGAAGTCGTTAATCGAAGAATTTTCTTGACTCATGATGTTTAATTTATTGAAATACAGATATAAATATGTCGGGGGCACCAGATGCCCCTGAGTCATAAATGGATAACACTAGGTTGAACACCGAAGGTTATTTACCGCACCAAATCCGAAATCAAATTAAACATCCAACGTTATTAGTGGGGGTAAAAGTAGGTAATATTTCAAGGGTGCACAAAAAGGTGGCCGGGCTTTTTTTTGACGAACACACGTAAATAAGGGGTTCAATACTTTTCATTACATTTATCATCCTTTCTTTTCAGTGGGCAAACGTGTGGGTTGAGCGCTAGCGCTGGCCTCAGCGCCAACCGGGCCGTTACTTGGAATGGGACCGAGGTGGCGAAGCTGTATCGGAGCAGGATGATAGACTAATAGGCTAATATGCTAATATGCTAATCTTCGAATGTGAAAATGGGAGGATTCCATGGGTCTATTCATATTTGTATTAGGTTGAAGAGGCGGGGTCGAAAAAGAAAGGTCAATGATACATTCGCCATCATGAGTCGTCCATTGTGTAATAATCTTCGGTTAATTTTTCCAACTCGCCGGTAGATATGCATCTATACTCAATAATGGAGGCAAACACGAAATCATTCGTCAAGCCATTCCAAATTAAGAATAGATGCACTATGGACAATCAAAACCAACATGACCAGAAAGCTCCGGTAGAACTGACCCTTACCGCGCGGTTTATCCTGTTAAAAATGAAGAAAGACGATCAGGACATCCGGTTTTTACGAACGCTTCGGTATGCGCGATGGGATTCTGCGGGATTTTGCTGGGTGATCAGTCGGAGAGAGGAAAATCTAACGATGATGCGCAACTACTTCGGAACGCGGCTCACCGAAACCAGTGGAGAAGGAAAATCCTTGATCACGGAAGATCCGGGATTGGTGCCGGAAGCAGAGAAGGGAATATTGTCAGTGGTCAAGTATCATAACGGACGGATTCGTCTGATTTTCAGGTATGATAAAGAATTGATGGAATTAATCAAGACACTACCGTTATACACCTGGGATAAGGAAAACCATTGGTGGACGATTGCGCATACGGAGGCAGCCCTTAAGAAATTGGCAGAATTCTGCTCACGAAAAGGTTGGGGATACCGTTTTCTGGAAGATATTCGTCACTTAAATCGGAAGGCCCGCCTTAGACCTGACCAGATTGAACATTACCGACAGGTACCGGACAGCTACATTGAGAAGTTGACAGTATTAAGATATAGTTCCAACACAATCAGAACCTATAAGGACTGTTTTTCGGAATTCATCAATTATTTCAGCACCCGCGAAATAAATGAAATCACCCAGGAGGAGATCCAGTCCTACCTGTTGTATCTGGTGCAAGAGCGCCAGATTTCATCCTCTTATCAGAATCAGTCAATCAACGCAATTAAATTCTACTACGAAAAAGTGCTCCAGGGACCGCGAAGGGTTTATTACATCGAACGGCCACGAAAGGAGAAGCTCCTTCCATCCGTATTAAGTGAAGCAGAGGTGAAGAAGATTATTGAGAGCATAACCAATCTGAAGCACAAATGCCTGATCATGACCTGTTATTCAGCCGGTCTTCGGATCAGTGAAGCCCTCAATCTGAAGCCGGCGGATATCGATTCGAACAGGATGATGATCCATATCCGGGGCGGGAAAGGCAAAAAGGACCGGGTCACCCTCTTATCCACCAGATTGCTGATAATTTTGCGCGAATACTATCTTTTATACAAACCGAATGAATATCTGTTTACTGGCCAGATGGGGGGCCAATACTCTGAGAGGAGCGCCCAGCTGGTGCTGAAAGAAGCAGTCAGGCGAGCCGGAATCACCCGCCCGGTGACTTTGCACACCCTGAGACACTCTTTTGCCACCCATTTGCTGGAAAATGGTACAGACCTCCGTTATATTCAAAGCCTGCTTGGTCATTCCAGTCCCAAAACCACGCAGATCTATACTCACATCACAACCAAAGGCTTTGATCAGATCAAGAATCCGCTGGACAACTTGGGCCTTTAAGAAAATCTGAAAAATTCAATCTGGTATTTCATTGATCATCAAAAAACAGTAACTTGTACAATCAGAACAGAACCGTGATTGATTGAAAACAACACAAAAAAGACGGAGTCCGGATAAGTTCAAATATGGAAGAAAGTCTTCGGCTCCCAATACGTTATGTGAGAGTTAAAATTATCTGAAGAAAATGTTTAATCCATTGCGATCGCTTCTTTCGGATTTCTCGGGGTTTGTCACGAAACTTGCAACAAAGCCTGCTTGGGAATTATCAGGTGTATTAGCGAAAGAACCACACG
>JBBQOG010000043.1:0-14018 GCA_038330665.1 Bacteroidales bacterium | reverse complement strand
CCCAAAATCTTCTCTTCCTGGGGCCACCGACCTTACTGTAGCACCCGAGGGTGACAACATTCGGGTGAGCTGGAATGCCAATCTGGTGGATTCATTTGCTACCATGCTGGTCAGGTTCGTTGTGTTGCGCGATGGAGTCATTCCAATTGCAGAGACCACAAATACCAGCGTATTGCTTTCTCCGGTTCAAATGGGCGCCAGTTCGGTTTTACGGGTAGTTGCTGACTTTGGCTTGCATGGATCCTCTGAGGTGAGTGAACCCTATAAATATATATCAGACGGCACCGTTGCTGACATTCCCAGTATACCGCTTCGTAAAATGATCAATGAAATTGTGGGATATCCGGATCAGGCCACTCGACAGCCATTTGTCGGTGAACTGCAACTGATCAGGCAATTGGAGATTGGATTTCAGGACCAGCGGGGTATTGAAAAGCTTACGGAATTGAAAAACCTCCGGATCAACGGTACCAATATCAGGTCGCTTCAGGGTGGGGAATATCTGCAAAGGCTTACGCATTTCCGTTTTTTTAATTGCATAGATTTTGACTATTCCACCTTAAATCAGACCCGTTCCCTGCAACAGTTGTACGGATACGATTTTCTGCCTGTTGATTTATACGATTTCAGGCATAATGCGGATCTGGGCCTGATGGATTTTACTACTGTGGGCACTAACCCCAATATGCTCATGGATTTATATGGAGCCGACAAATATTTTCCGAAGGTTGCCGATTTCTTTGTTCGACACCTGAGTGAAGGAGTCAATGGCCAATATCAGGAATGCTTTGTCAGTTTTGAATCCTATCTTGATATCTATCCAAAAATCAAATCGAATATTAATCTGGTTTTGCATACAAAACCTTCCCCGTATGCTCCCTGCTACCCGACCCCGGCAAGAGACGTGAATATTCCTTCGGTTTCACGGATAAGCTGGCAGGGAAACTTTAAGCAGGATCCGGGAGTTTATTATAATGTATTTGTGGGGAAATCCCGGAATGCCCTGGAACTGGTATCGATATTCCAGACGAATATATTCCTCGATGCGGCATTTGAAGCCGACCAGGACTATTATTGGAGAGTGGAGGCGTATCATGCCGATTCTACTTATTATTCTGGGATTTATCATTTCTCGACCTGGCAGGATCTGCCGATACCGTTTAAGGAAAAATTTGATAATTATTATTCCAACTGTCCGGTGGTGGCGGAATCTCCTTTTTGGACCACGATGAATACTCCGCAAAGCGCTAAAGCCGTAACAAACAGGAATTTTCAGTACGAGGGGTTTTATTCACTGGAATTGAAACCGGGAAGCGATGCAGCCGTTACCATTGCAACCCCTTTGGAACCAAAATATTATCTCGAATTCAGGTTTTTAAACCAAAGGGGCGAGATGGCGGCAGAATTATTGCAGAAAAGCGGGACCTCTGAAGACGCTGTAGTGAACTCGAAAATTGAATTTCTCGGAAACGACCTGGGCTTGTTTACTTATGAAGGAACGACCTTTTCCTTCAACTTCATTCCCGACCGCTGGAACCGTGTTAATATCAGCCTGGATATGAATACCGGCATGGCCACCTTTAGCCTCAACGAAATTTTGCTGAAAGAATGGCAGTGGCATGTGCAGATGGGGGGAACCGAAAACAATAATCCTTTCAAGGGAATCCGGTTCTATAACAAGGCTGGTTCATCCGGTGGTTCCACTTTTGTGGATAATGTTACCATCGACCGGTTGGATCCATTGTCGGTTCCGGTTGTTGGCATTGAAAAACTTGACCTGGCATACCGGAATGAGAACGGAATGATTACTATCTCCGGATTACAACCTGGAGATATAAGGGAAATCAGCCTGTTCGATATGCAAGGCAGGAGGCTCGTTGTGATGGCAGATCCACAAAAACTGACTTTTTCAGTCGGCAATTCCTTAAAGACCGGGATCTACCTGGTGGTGGTCGACCGCAGAAGAGGAAAGCCGCTTACCGGAAAGATTTCGGTAGTGAATTAATCCGGAAGGTCAGGGTTTGTGCCTTCCATGATTAAAACAGGTAGCCCACCAATACCTGATTGCTGAGAAAACGCATACCGGCCGCAGTACCTGTCGGAGATTCAAACTGGTACCGAATCAGTACATTACCGGCTTGTATGCCAAGGTAAAACCCGATCGATTGATTATACCGGTAAAGCAATCCGGCTTCAAAGTTCTGGTAGAAGGAGGCAGCTGCATTCAATTGAAAAGCGATCCCGCCAACCTGGCTGTACTTCAAAACCAGTGAGGGCTTTAATACCAAATTCTTTCCGATTGAGTGCGTCAGCCCCCCATAACCATAAAAAGTCCGGGCCAGATATTCGTTGTTTGAGGGATCCTCCAGTGCCTTAAAATTCATATCCCCGAACTTAACGGTGGAATTGAAGAGTTGCAGAACCGACACCCCGGCAAAGAAAGACTGTGAAAAGTAATGGATGCCGGCACCGGCATCGACAAAATGTGTCACCTCGCGGTTTGCCGGATCGAGCAGGTTGTCAAAGATGCTCCCATCGGGCCTGATGAAATTCGGCGTATTAATGGTTAGTTGCTGGTAAATTGTTGATAATCCAAAAGATAAACGGCCTTTGTTAAGGTATACATGGTATGCATAGTCGGCATGAGCTCCAAATTGACTGACCGACCCATAGGATAAATTGAACAGCCCGCCGCCCAGTCCCACCTTGCCATAGGAATTATCACCCCGGTTCAGGAATCCCTGCGGATTGAATCGTTCCCCTTTGTTTATCATGCTTTTATGAAAGGAAAGGGTTTGATAAACCGGTGCCGTTTTGATTCCCATCCATTGCTGGCGCACCGACAAGCTGAGCGGGGCCTGCCGTGATGTTCCCGCTAGGGCAGGATTTATCAGGAACGGATTCACCAGAAACTGATCGGAAAAAGGTGGAACCTGTCCGAAGCACACTGTCGAAGATAACAATGACAGTATGCCAAGTACCAATATTTTGAGAATCCGTTTCATTCGCGAATGACTATCTGATTATTGTCAGGCTGCCGGTATAAACCGGGTCGCCATCTTTGGTGTCGATTATATAAAAATAGGTTCCGGCAGGCACATTTCCACCGTTCAAATCCAATCCGTTCCAAGGCACATAAGTGCCTGATGAATAGAATACCCGCTTACTTTTAAGGTCATAAAGGGAAACCTCGCAATTTTCGTTTCCATCCAAGAGAGGGATTTTCCAAAGATCATTTACCCGGTCATTGTTCGGAGTGATGACATTCGGGATCGAATGCAGCATATCCATCAGGATATCAATCGACCGGGTACAATTGTTCTGATCTGAAATCACCAGCAGATAGTTACCTTCCGGAAGGCCGGTGGTAGTCATTTCTGCCGGGTTTCCATCCAGCATGACCCGGTAATCCGGCGTTCCACCCGAAATGTCCTTGATTATGATCTGTCCGTCGGCACACCCGGTGCAGGAAGGAGATTTAACCCGATACTTGACATAAATGGAATCGGGTTGACTGATCTGTATGTCGCTGAGGCTTTTAGTGCACCCATGAGAATCTTTTACCATCACCTGTAAATCGTTGGCTGCCGGTAGGTTGATGAATGTTCCATTGGGTTGCCAGGTGTTACCCCGGTCGATGGAATACAGGTAATTCCCGGAAAGGTTGACCTTGATCTCCACGGATCCGTCCGGAAGGATATCCGGCGTCACAAAACAGGTATTGTTCATAATGGTGCCGGTACGGATCTCAAAATCCGGAATAACATTGACAATTAGCAAAGCAGACGACCGGCAAGTGTTTCCATCGGGGTCCGTTTTGATGGTTTGTACCTGGTAGGTGGTGGTAACCATTGGATTGTCGGTTATGTCTTGTCCGGTTTGACCGGCTGGGTTAAGCCATTGAATATCGGAGGACGTTGGATTAATCACGGTCAACTGGACCTGCGATCCCGGGCAGATGGAATCCTTATCAGTCTCAATCCTGATGCGGGTTCCAGCTTCCAGCACCACGGTTCTGTCGACCGTGCAAAGGTTTTTGTCGATTAGGTTGATGGTGTAACTGCCGCTGCCAAGGTTGTTTAACGGGAAACTATTTACCAATAAACCATCCACCTTAAATTGATAAGGCAGGGTGCCTCCGGAACCCTCAATGGTAATAACTCCATCCCTGGAGGATAGACTGGTCGGCGCTTCCCCACAGGCGTTCAGAAACAGCTTCTCCGGCTGGTTAATGACTATTGCCGGATCCCAGGTGGTGAAACAGACACTATCCTCCTGAACCCTGATCTTATAATCATTGGCAGGGGACAGGTCTGTGAACATTCCACCGTTATCAAAATAGGTTATTCCCCCGTCAACTGAAAAAATCAGTGATTTCCCATCGCCTTGGGCTTCTATTTCGATGGATCCATCCTCAACTCCGAAACAGGAAACATCATCGACTTTAATAGTAAGGATTTTCAGGTCACCGGGATCGTTTAGCCGGATATTGACGGTATCACGGCTTGAACACCCATCTTTAAAAATTTCAAGGATGTATTCACCGCTTTTGGCTGCCTGATATTCCTGCCCTGTTCCCTCGCCGTTATTCCAGGAGTAGCTGTCGCCGGTTCCGCCACTCAGGGTGACCGGATCTTTGGTGCAAAAAACCCTATCGGGACCCAGATTAACCACTGGACTGGGTTTGAAGGTGATGGCAATGGGATCGGAATAAGTAAAACACCCGTTTTCATCCCTGACCCGCAGGGTTAGTGCGGGAGTATTAACGGTTATTTTCGCCACCTGATCGGTCTGCCCGTCGCTCCATAAATAAGATACAAATCCCGATTCACCCATCACCTTCACCACTTGTCCTTCACAGGAGGTAATGTCGGATCCGAGCTTTGGAGTCTTCACTGGAAATACATCGATGGTCAATTTGACATGAGTCGGACAGCTGCGGTTTGCATCAATGGTTATGCCATTGGCCTCGTAAACGGTTCTTACCGTGGGAGTCACCATAATCTGCATGGCTGTTTGTCCGGGTGGATTAACCCATTGCACTTCATCCGCACCAATGACTTTCAAGGTTACCTGGGTTCCCGGGCAAACCACAGAATCCCCCTCCACGACAATCTTTACGCTTGAACCTCCGATTTCCGGTACATGAATTGTGTCCGCCACCTCGCAACCGTTTGTTTTCGACTGGACGTGAACGATGTAATCCCCTCCGTTAATTCCGCTGAGCGTATTGGAGTGCTCGTCGGGATAACCCTCCCAAATGAAATCGTAATAGGTCAGGTTCCCATTGGGTATGACCGTTGCACTTCCATCCCTGTTTCTACAAAAGGCACTTTGAGCGGAGTGTGAGGCAATGGTTGGCGGAATTTTCTTATCCACCCATATCGTATCCCAACCCACACAACCGTGGTAATCAGTTACCTTGACCCTATACTCTAATCGGGGGTAAATACTGTCGGTAGTAATTGATCGTTTCCTGACCTTGATTTCGGGGTCCTCCCATTCATAAAAGGCCCCGAAGCCGGCATTCAATTCCATACTGGTTCCCCTGCACAAGGGTATGGTGTCCTGAGTGGCAAGTGATGGTTTGGGTAAGGGATTGATAGTTAAGGTTCGGGTATAAGTTGCCGGTTTGCCGGATTTGAATACGGCTAACCTTACCGTATACTTACCTGGACTGGTAAAGGTATAGGTATACTCATTTGCCGTGGAGGTTTTGGTCACTGTCTTTCCGGTAGATTGGTTAATAAATACCCAAACACGCTGGGTATTGGCTGTTACGGATAATTGATCGGTAATGTAAAATAAGGTTTCATCCCCAAAACACAGATTTTCAAAATAGAAAGGTTCCGGATTGTGCTGTACCCCCAGCTGCGAGGGCAGTCCCAGGGTGCTCATCCCTCCCAGTCCATTGTCGTTGTCGATCAGCCGGGCACCGCTGGCATCAAACCTGCAATTGGGATAGGGCCGCATGGGTGAACTGATCACACCCAGATAATCTTTTCCGGCGAATGCGGCGTAAATTTTTCCGTTTGGGGCCATCTGAAGGGATCCGCAATCTATTTCCGGATCACTGAATAATATTTTTCCACTCTTGATCAGTTGGTTGGAATCATTTGCATCGTAAAAGGAGAGGTCCCACTGGTAAATCGGACCGCCTTTCCGGGCGGACCCATATAAGAAATTGCCACTCGGAGTTTGGTAACCATATCGCCCGGTCTGGGAAAATTCCACCCCATATGCTCCGTACTTGAACAGAAACCTGTTGACTCCGTCCCCAGCAGGAATCTGGATGGGTCTGGAAAGCTGGCCGGTATTGCCGTTAAAACTGAATACTTCAAAAAACTTACCTCCCTCAACAGCCAGTGCCAGCCGGGTTCCCAGGTCATTGACTTTCATCTGTCCTGAAGCTCCGTGGTTGGTCCCATCATCGATGGTATCATTTCGGTGTGGAGTTCCAATGGACTGATAAACCGGATCATGCCAAACGCTGTCGAGCCTGACTTTTATAAACTGATTGGAATTGAATTCATGCATCAGGAACCAGTAACCGGTTCGGTTCGTAGCATAAGTGTACGGTACCACCACAAATTTTTCGGTTGAGTTGGGGGCCAGTCCTCCGGTATTCGTAGCGGCGGAATAGTCATATAAAATCTGGCCGGTTCCCCCGGGAGTCATTTCAATGGTGTAGTAATTCCCCCCAAAGTTGTCCTCGGAACCCGTGGTAAACTTACGCGTGGTGAAAACGAAATATTGGTTGGCATGGTCAGGGTCCGGAACAATCGTAGCTGCCTGAGTGGAATTGGGATCTCCACTCAGATTAAGGGTGTTCACCTTTTCATGCCCGGAATTCCAGATGCTTTCCCCATCCGTATAAAAGAGGACCTGTTTAGTCGTGGTGTCAGTGATCGCAGCAACTCCTGCCGGAGCATCCATCGCGCTGTTATGCAGTGGTGTAGGGTCGAAATTGGTGAAATCCAGACCTGCCTTGTTGCCAAAGTGCCAGATATTTCCCTGTTTCTGCGCACTTAACGACAAGGTGCACAAAAGTAACGCGATTCCCAGCAAAGCTTTCAGCCTGAACTTCAAACCTGATGAAACAGAGCCCAATATGCCATTATATCTGAGTGCCAAAGATGCGATGTTTAGCCTAAATTATTGAAATTGAATTGGTTAAAACTCCAGCCTAATCCGGTACAATTTATGAAAGTTTTTTACCTAAGCCTCCACCATAACTAAATCTCTCAACTCCTAAACTCCTCAACTCCTCAACTCCTCAACTCCTCAACTCCTCAACTTCTCAACTCCTCAACTCCTAAACCCCTAAACTCCTAAACCCCTAAACTCCTAAACTCCTAAACTCCTCAACTCCTAAACTCCTAAACTTTCCACTACTTTTGTGTGTTTAACGAAAAACACTAAAGGAATGTCTGAAAACCTGAATAAACGAAAGGCCCTGGTATTGGGAGCCAGCGGACTAGTAGGCAGCGAGCTGGTGGAAATTCTGGAACATGACCCGATCTATTCGGCTATCGTGATTGTCGGCCGTACCTCATTGAATATCAAAAATCCCAAGGTTATCGAACAGCTTATTGATTTTAACCGGCTGGATGATTTTGCCGATGTTTTTCAAGGGAATGACCTGTTCATTTGCCTGGGAACGACCATCAAGAAGGCCGGATCGGTTGGGCAGGTGGAGATCATCGACCGTGATTGGCCGGTGAAAATCGCACAGATCGCCCATAAGAACGGGATAACCAAGATTGCGGTGGTGTCCTCGATGGGTGCCAATCCTTCGTCGCGGAATTATTATCTCCGGATCAAGGGTGAGATGGAGGAAGGTATCCGCAAAATCAATTTTGATCAAACCGTGATAGTCCGTCCGTCGATGCTCCTGGGTGCGCGGAAGGAATTCCGCCTGGCGGAATCCATTGCCAAAGGGGTGATGAAAGGATTGGGATTCCTGATGATAGGCCCTGCGTTGAAATATAAAGGTATTGAAGCGCAGACGGTTGCCAGGGCAATGATTGAACTGTTACATTCCTCCGATACGGATATCGTGTATCTTTCAGACCGGCTTCAGAAGCTCGGCCGGATTGGATTCAGGCGATTTGTTCAATTATGATGACAACACCTCATTTTGATTAAAAAAGGCACGCGGATTACGCGGATGCTGCGCAGCGCGGATTCACACCGATCTATATATTAAAACTCCGCGTCATCCGCGTGCCATCTTACCCGTCAGAATTTAGTCACCGGCGTGAGCAGGAACCGGAATTCGTAATCCTTATACTCCATCTGGTATTGTTTCAACGGCCAGCTTCCCCAGCTGTCGATACAGCCGAGACCCATCTGCTGCAGATCAATGTTCAGCGTGGTCAGCTTGCGTGGTTTCAGCTCGCCGGCGTGCCGTTGATCTTTCTGTTCACCGTCGTCCAGGTCGTCCATCGTATAATGAAGGGCACTGGCATTAAACAGGGTGTCGGAGGTGATTTTCAGACCTCTCCCGTCGAGATCAGTCAGCTGCCACCAGCGTATATCCGACTTGTTGCCTGTTTCCTGCGGACGGATATACGGGAAGTATTGTTCGCCGACCGTTTGGTCATAAATCCCAACCGGACTGCTATACTTGCGGTCCCAATAATTTTCCCAGGGTCCCCGCCCGTAATACCGGATCTGGTTGAATTGATCGGGCAGGGTGAGCTGCATCCCGAAACGAAGGGGTACCGGCATTTTTTTGATGTCGGCCGACTTGTCAACGGTCAGTTTCTGATTCACCAGGATCTGACCCCTGGAGTTGATCTCGTATTGGAGGGTTAGAGAGGAGGCAACTTCAGGCAACGAATATTCGGCTGTTACCAGGATGTTATTTTCTTTCTTATCGAATTTGAATGATTTGAACCCGGGCATCCGGGTGGAATTTTTCCAGGCTACCAGTCTCTTCTGACGATTGGCCCCGTAATCATTATCGGTCGGGGCCCGCCAGAAATTGGGCCGCAGGGCCTCACCATTCCGGATCAGGTTTAAACCGCGATGGGTGATCTGGGTGAGATAACCCGTTGATTCATCGAATATTATTTGCGTGAAGGTGCCATCAATGATCAGGAAGTTTCCCGATTCCTTAACCGTGACCACCTCTTTGGTTTTCGAAAGTTTCACCGGTTGTAAAGCGGCTTCTTTTACCTCCAGCTGTTCCCAGGCAACCTCCTGTCCGGCAGGCAATAATCCGGTCCGGTTTTTTAATGTATAGGTAACGTTGAGGAACAGCTCTTTGGCTTTTTCCGGCAGCGTATATCCCAGAGTGACATCCTGTGTGGCCTGGGGTCCGGCATTCAGATTATCAATCATCCCCGACTGTACCGGAACTCCGTCGGCAACCAGCTTCCATTCGAGTAGATAGTTTTTTAAATCGATAAAAAAGTTTTCGTTATACACGCTGATTGCTCCTGAGGACGCCGATTTCAGCGTGGTGAGGATATTCTGGTACCCTTTCTGAACCTCATGCGCGTGAGGATTAAAAACCCGGTCGGGACTCACGACTCCGTTATCCAGGAAGTTGTTGTCCGAAGGCAGGTTTTTTCCGTAATCTCCGCCGTATGCAAAAATCAGGTCCCCGTTTTCATCGTATTTGCGCAGGCTCTGATCTACAAAGTCCCAGATAAATCCGCCCTGAAGCATGGGGTACTTGCGATAAATGTCCCAGTATTCTTTAAAGCCACCTTCGGAATTTCCCATGGCATGGGCATATTCACATTGAATAAGGGGTCGGGTGGGGTTGCTGGCTGCATATTTCTCCAGATCCCAGGGGGCGTCATACATGGGGCAATAGATATCAGTGTGAGCAGACAGACCGGCCCGTTCATATTGAATCGGACGAGAGGTGTCGCGCTTCTTGCCCCAGGCATACATCTGTTCAAAATTGATGCCATCACCCGCTTCGTTACCCATCGACCAGATAATGATGGAGGGTTGATTTTTGTCGCGCTCGATCATTCTTGAAAACCGGTCGAGATGAGCCTGATACCATTCCGGGAATTTTGCAAGTGAGTTTTTTCCATAGCCCATTCCATGCGACTCGATATCCGCTTCGCCCACGACATAGATTCCATATTTGTTACACAATTCAAAAATATACGGATCATCCGGGTAGTGGCATGTTCGTAATGCGTTAATATTTAGTTCTTTAAAAATTTTGATATCCTGCTCCATCCGCTCCCGGCTTACCCAGGTGGCGGTGAGGGGGTCCATCTCATGCCGGTTCACACCCTTGATGAGAATGGGCTTGCCATTCACCAGCAGCTGAGCATTCCGGATTTCAACTTTTCGGAACCCGACGGTTTGCGGGATGACTTCAGCCACATTGCCCTTGCTGTCGGTAAGAGTGACCATCAGGGTATAAAGATTGGGCGTTTCGGCGGTCCATTTGGCCGGATTATCGAGTTTGACGAACAGTTCCCCAATGTTTTGCAAAGGTTTTAATTCCTGCGATGCCACGGTTTTCTTATTTGCATCCAGTAATTCAAAACTCAGTTTAAAATCTTTCACTTTTCCGATCAGCTCGTATGAAATATTAAGCGATCCGTTTTTGTAATCACTGTCGAGGTCGGGCATTACCTGGATATCTCGGATGTGTTTCGGTTCGCGGCAGTAGAGGTACACATCACGGGTCACCCCGGAAACCCGCCACATGTCCTGGCACTCGAGGTAACTGCCATCGCACCACCGCATCGATTGAAAGGCAATCAGGTTTTCACCGGGTTTCACGAATTTGGTCAGATTGAATTCTGCCGGAAGCTTGCTGTCTTCACTGTATCCCACAAATTTTCCATTCACCCAAACGAAAAGATTGGAGCGAACGGCCCCGAATTGAACATATACTTCCTTATCCTTCCAGTTTTCGGGGATCGTGATCGTGCGGCGATAAGAGCCCACTGGATTGTAATCGACAGGCACCTTCGGCGGAGCCGGTTTCATCAGGTAACTGAATTCATAGCTCGTATTGGTATAGATGGCATCTCCATATCCATTGACTTCCCATACGCCTGGTACTTCAAAGGGTTTCCAGGATGAATCATCGTAGGTCGGACTAAAGAAATCTTTTGGCTTGTCGGCAGGCCTTTCCACCCAGTTGAATTTCCACCATCCGTTCAGGGAAAGGAAGCGGTTGGAATGCTGCATGACCCCCATGGCGGCCAGGTCGCGGTTTTCATAAGCAAAGTACGTGGCATGCATGGGTTCCCGGTTGATGGAAGAAACCTTCTCGTCCTGCCAGACCGTCTGAAGGTCCTGGGCCTGAAGGCCATTTGCTGCAAGGAGAGCGAAAAGAAATAATCTGATTTTGTTTGCCGGATTCATGGTTTCTGGGTTTAATGGTTTCAATCCGCCAAGGTAACTCAGACGGATGAATCGGCCAAGTTCACCTGACCGCAGGGAGATAAAAAAAGCGACCTGCCATTGCTGACAGGTCGCTCTTTATTTGCGATAAAGATCCGTTGGGATCAGTTCACTTTTATTTCCTTGGAAACCTTACCGCCTTTTACGCTGTCGTAGGTTATCGTAATCGAACCGGTACCCTTCACCAGATATTGCAGGGTGCGGGTGGTTTTACCCGGATGACCGTTGCGGATGAGCAGTCGTTTCAGCTGTTTTTGATCAATCAGTTCCGTAATCGGATTCAGGTAATCAAAAGATTCTTTATTGGAAATCCAGCTGGCCGAAATAATGTCCTGCTTGCCGTCGAAGGTAATCAGATCAGGACGTACCACGTTGTTCTGCGCTGCTTTGGCTGTAACGGTAGGGGCAACCTTTTCATTGGTAATATCGATCCATACCCGGTACACATTATCACCGATCTTTTTAACCAGGGTTTCGCCCAGTTCAATTTTTGGCATTTCGCTTGCCTGATAAAGGGTGAAGGCCATATTGCGGTGGCAGAGCTCCTCGTTCATGAATCGTGGAGGAACCCGACCCAAGAATTTTTTCCATTCGCCACCGATTTCAACTTTGCCATATTGCGGATGGTCATATTCCTTCCAATCGGAATATTCAGCGCCGAACTCGAGTTTGTCATCGAAGAAAAAGCGTCCTTTGCTCCCGGCAATCGGGCTGTCTTGTTCTTCTGATTGCTTAATGAGTTCCGGACTATTGAAATATTGTGAACTGTTCCAGAGTTCGTTCGAGAATGACATGATACCCAACCCGTCGCTGGTCCAGTCGATGAACCCACCGTGTACCGTATACAAACCGCTCCAGATTACGATATAGCGGTAGAAAGGCAGAATGCGTTCGCCATTTTTACCGAGCTCATCATAGGCTCTCAGGTCGGAGGATGAATATTCGCCCAGGGATTCTGCTCCCGGTCCTCTCAGAATCATACCACCTGAGTTGTGATATGCCTGTGCGCCGGCAATGTTCGGATGAGCCATCAAAAATTCGTTAACAGCTTTGGCTTCAGGTAATTGGAATGGATAGTCCATGGCACCGCCCTGTACATAATTTGGCTGCCAGTCGACTGCCCAGTTACGGTTCCCGTCGTACGATCCCGGGCCGTCTTCATTTATTCTGCCGTCACCGTCATCATCGATCCCTTCATCACCCAAAATGATGTAGTCGCCTTTTTCGCCAAAGGGTACAGGCTCCAGCATTCTTTTGTCGATTGAGCTGATGCGGTAATTTCCTTCGCCGGGAACATATTTGCGGATCTGTTCGATGATGCCGTTACCGTTCAGGTCATTCGGACCGTCTTCATCATAAAGGCCGTCGTTGTCTTCATCAACAGGTACATGTCCGGAGCGGGCATTACCGCCGTCGCCTTCCATGAAATACTGATGCCCATCCGGGTTAACGGTAGGAAGAATATAGAACACCCTTTCGTTTACGAGCTTGGTGATGTCTTCGATACGGCCATAATTCTCCATCAGGTACCAGATGGTGTACAAACAGACTTCTCCACCCTGGATTTCGTTTCCATGAATGTTAGCATCAATATACATGGCTGCTTTCGACAATTCCGGTCCCGTTTCCGGGTTATTGATTGCCATCACCATAATATCGCGGCCTTCATAGGATTTTCCAATGCTCTGCAGTTTCAGGAATTTCGGAAAAGCCTTTTCAAGACGGGCCATATCGGCATATAATTCGTTGACATCATGCCAGCGATTGAAATCGATCTTTACCTTGAATTGTGGGTCGGAAAATTTCTGGGCGCTTACCGGAAGGGTAAAAAGGCCCAACATCATCATCAGGAGGCTTAATCCGAATATTGAATATTTTCTTGTTTTCATTATGCTGATCCTCCTTATTTTAATGTGATTTTAGCCATATCGGTTCCGCCTTTCTGGGCAACCACCTTAAGCTCGATCTGATCACCGGTTTTTCCTTTGATCAGCCATTCAAACTTCTCACGGCGACCACTTCCGTCCAGGGTCTGGATAAAGTTGGTCTTATTGGATCCGGACAGGATCTGTTCCGGTTTTACGCCCAGCTGCACCATCGTGGGTTTTACAGATCTTGCCTGCACTCCCTGACGGAGAGCGGTCGGCAGGTATCCTTCATTGGATACTTCCGCCTTAATCCTGAACAGGCCGCCACCTTCGTTGATCACTTCCGTTTTGGCAATTTTTATCTCAGCAAAAAGAGTGGAAAGGTATAGTGCGAATTTCGCGTGACCGGCACCCAGATCGGCAATGCTCTCTGCCGGAGGATTTGAAATCTCGATTGGTGTAAAACCGCCGACTTCCACTTCCCCGTATTCCGGATGTTTTACCGGTTGCCATTTTACGAATCCATTGATTTTTGCTGATGTCAGGTGTTTATAATAGGTTGCGTCGATGCCCGGAGCTGAAGCTGCTTCGGAGGCTCCGCCACCCTGGCCAGCCGCGCCGCCCATCGATCGTCCACCTCCACCCATGGCTGCCATCCCGCCGCCGGCGCCGCCTGCTCCTCCTGCATCAGTGGCTCCCGGTCGCATACCGGTAGCGCGACCCCGTCTGCTGCTATCGGCAGGCATGGTCAATCCC
>JBBQOG010000042.1:0-14607 GCA_038330665.1 Bacteroidales bacterium | reverse complement strand
GCATCCGGATATACAGGATATGCATGTGAGGGGTAACGAGATATTTCTGGCGACCGACGGGGGAGTGAGTTATTCAACTGATGAATTACGCTCACATGAGGCACGAAACTATGGACTGGCCGGGTCCGATTATTGGGGCTTCGGTCAGGGCTGGAACGAGGATGTTATGGTTGGCGGTCGCTACCATAACGGGAACAGCGGATATTACCAATCTTATGGAACGGGCAATACCATCAGGTTGGGCGGCGCTGAGGCCTCAACCGGTTATGTGAATCCCATGGAAAACCGGAAAACCTATTTTTCTGATATTAACTCAGCTCTCTTGCCCGAGAAAATTGATGACCCGGTTATTTATTTCCAGAAGCTGGGGAAATACCCACTGGAAAATTATACCGAATCCTATTCCAGTGAAATCGAATGGGATCCGCGATATGCCGGTCATCTTTACCTCGGCGAAGGAGGCAAAATATGGAAGTCAACCAATGGCGGCGGGTATTTTGAGGCGCTCTATAACTTTGGTACCGGCAAGGTTCTTGAAATTGAAGTATCGCGCTCCAATCCGGATGTGATCTATTGCGTTTTTCAACCTAAAGGTGGGTATTGGGACCCCTGCAGTATCAAAAAATCGATCGACGGAGGGAAAACCTGGACCAATTCAACAGCTGTCCCCACGAATGACCGATGGAGGATGGAGATATCCCTGAATCCTGAAAATGAGAACGAATTGTGGGTCATCAGTCTGAATGGTTCGAACGGCAAAAAGGTATACCGGACTCTTGATGGCGGAAAAACCTGGTCGCCGGTCAACTCAAGCCTGCTCGACGGGGAACAACCACTCGATATCCAATTTCAGGGGGGCACCGACGGGGTGGTTTATTTGGCCACAGGAACCGGGGCTTACTATTATAACCCGGAAACTTCTGCCTGGGTGGAATTTATGACCGATCTGCCGGTTTGGACACGCGTTATGGAGATGAAACCGTTTTATCGTGATAATAAAATCCGCATGGCCACCGGCGGAAGGGGCATCTGGGAAACCGACATGGTGGTTTCATCCCGGCCGATTGCTCAACCCATGACCCAGTCGGATATAATATATAATAGGAACGATACGGTCCGGTTTGAAAGCTACTCCATTGTAAGGAACGACGGAGCCCAATGGCTTTGGGCCTTCGATCCGGCGCCATCATTTGTGAGTTCGCTGACCGTCCGTAATCCGAAAGTGGTTTTCGGCTCCAAATCCAGCTACGATGTTACCCTAACTGTTACTGATTCTGAGAATCGAACCAGCACCAAAACGGTCACTGCGATGGTCACGGTTGCCGATCCTGCCGGTCCGGATGCATTTGCCGGACAGGCACTGCAATGCACCACCGGTGGCGAATATGCCACAACCGAAGATTTGGCCTTAAATACCAACTTTCTCACCATCACAGCTTGGGTTAATCCAGATGGAACCCAGAATGATTATACAGGAATCGTCATGAACAATTCCAATGGTACCGGGTTAAATTTCCGTGGGGGAAATAATACACTCGGATATCACTGGATGAATGCTAACTGGACCTGGGACAGTAAACTCAATGTGCCTTCGGGCCGCTGGTCGCAGGTCGCCCTTGTGGCAAATGCAACCTCTGTAACCCTCTATGTGAACGGAATTGCCTCAAAACACACGGTAACTCTGCCAAAGGCAACTATTTCTACCATGGATATCGGAAGCTATATGGGCTGGGGCGATCGGAATTTGAAGGGATTGATTGATGAGGTTTGTATTTGGAAACGGGCACTAACCCAGGAGGAAATCCGGGAACATGCCCATCTGACCAAGGAAAATTTGAAATCGGATCCTGATTTTATTGCCTATTATCAATTCAATGAAACCGGTGGAAACTTATTTAACCGCATGGGCAGTGGAATGGGTTCCATTATCGGTGCCCCCGCGAAAGTGGTTTCAACGGCACCAGTTGGGGAAGGTGCCAGTTGCCGGTTGCAGGTTGCAAGTTCCGGGAACTTCGATTTTACCGGAACCGGATTATCAATGACCTTCGCTTCGGGGGGAGCCCTTTATCCCGGCGAGGTGGTCGTTACACGGTTACAGAGCCTGCCGTCGGTTCGGCCCAACAATAATCCGAATATAGGATGTTACTGGCTTTTCAATGCGTACGGGAGTGACCATTTTTCCCCGGTGACCGAGCTCCGGTTCACCCCTTTCTCAGGGGAACCGGCTGATACCTGCATCGCTGCACCCGACCACGCAAAACTCTACCTGCGCCGGATCGGTGAAACCGCCAACTCCTGGGAATCCTTATGCGGAGCCAGCTCCGTTTCCGGTGGCACCTCAGGAATATTCCGTTATGGATCAGCTTGCGGAGTCAGCATCAATGGTGCCCTGTTTCTGACCAGCGACAATATTAATTTTCCATTGCTCAAAGGAACCACCAGCGGAATCAGGGATTTGACCGATCCGGGTGATGCGTTCGTGCGGGTCTATCCGAATCCTGTTGAACAGGGAACCGAAATCCGATTTGAGTATCCGGGTAACGGACCCGTCAGCATCCGGCTGTTCGATTCATCCGGGAAAATGCTGAAGGATATTCATACCAACGGACCCTGCACCGAAAGAATCCCATCGGCAGATCTTCCCAAAGGAATTACTTTTTATACCGTCACCTCTGAAAACAAGATGCGATCAGGGAAGTTGGTAGTGGGCAGTGGGCAGTAGGCTTTGACAGTAGGCAGTCGGCAGAAGGCAAAAATTAGTCTTAAGAGATAGGAAATAAGAATCAAGTTGAGCTGTAATAAATTGAAAATGAAGCGATTATAACATGATTATGTTGCGAATATCACTTTTTTCTTTTTTGTCTTTTTACTAATTTTTGCCTTCTGCCTTCTGCCCTTTGACTTTTTTCGTACCTTCGTTTGGTCCCCCCAAACTAAAAACGATTCCTATGAAAATTTTGCGCCAACTCCTGTCAGCGGCAATTCTTTGGGGGCTGATGGTATCCTGCAGCAATGAAATTGAAATGTTCTCTAAAGATGCGCCGGATGTACTCTATGTGTATGGCTGTATCGATGGCTCAGGCACCTTGCAGCAGGTCAAGATCCGAAAAATGATCCATGGCAAGGGGGATGGCACCTCGCTGATCAATGATCCTGAGTATTATCTTCCAGATGCTTCAATCCGGGTTTATCTCACGGATTCCAGGTCTAACCAATATTCCTTTGAACCTGTGCTGTATCCTCCTCAAACCGGAGGTCCATTTTCGCAGGATAGCAATCTGATCTGGGAACTCCCCGATTATGCTCCCCGGCAAGGGCTACCCTGTACGCTAACCATCTATGATCCGTCAAAAGGTGATACCGTCACCTCCACCCTGTCGGTGTTAGAACAGGCACAATTCATTTACCCGGTGAAAGCGTCTGTTATCTATGGTAAATTTAGATTCACCGACTACTGGAGGCATTTTCATGTGGAATATACCCCTTCTTTTGTTGCGATCTGGTCGATATCCATCAAGTACGTGGATTTCCTGGTTTCGGGCGAAAAATTGTACCGAAAAGCCACTTTCAGCGCAGCACCCAACTTCTATGGAATTGGTTACAGGGAGCTTTCCATGGATTACCTGTTTAACATTTTTAATCGTTTGATTTCTGATGATCTTCTGGTGGATTACCGCATGTTTTACCGGTTCGACTTTACTATCTGGAACGGTGATGGAATACTCGCAGGATATCTCAGCACTGCCAGTAAGTTTTCAGATAATCGTAAACTGAAATTTGGCAATATCAAAGGCGGACTGGGCCTGGTTTTTTCGACCAGCCATGATCAGCTAAAAAACCTCAATCCACAGGAATCCTTTCATTCGGCGCTCGCGGACTCCAGTGCTACCAAACATCTGAAATTTTCACGGTTTGCCTACGATGGCCCCTATACCGACCCTGACTCCACATTGGTTAACCCTTTCTTTTCAATTGCAAAATGAAAAAGTTAATCTCAACTATTGTGGTGCTTGTGGGAATGGGGATCCTTCCACTGATGGCACAAACCGGTATCATTAAGGGATTTGTGTATGATGCCGCAAATGGTCAACCTATGCCGATGGCTTCCGTCAC
Organism: Bacteroidales bacterium; assembly: GCA_038330665.1. Taxonomy (GTDB): domain Bacteria; phylum Bacteroidota; class Bacteroidia; order Bacteroidales; family UBA12481; genus UBA12481. Next base: position 10,494 of record JBBQOG010000042.1, on the reverse strand, counting down.
ACTGGTGGGTACCAAGATGGGTGTGGCGACGGATGCTGCAGGGTTTTTTCTGTTCCTCCGGGTTCCGGCGGGAAACCTGACAATCAAAGTTTCTTACCTGGGATATCAGGACTATCTGCAAGCCTTAACTCTCGCAAACGGTGGAATCGAACAGATGGTGGTGCAGTTAAAACAATCGACTATTGAAATGGGAGCCGCAACCATCAGTGCCGAGCGCCTGCGTATGCAAAAAATGAATCCCGTTTCGTCGCACCACCTGACTCAGGTCACCCTGAATAAAATTCCTGGTCTCACCGGTCAGTCCGATATTGCGGAGTATTTACAGGTGATTCCGGGTATTATTTTCAGCGGCGACAGGGGTGGACAGTTTTATGTTCGGGGCGGCGAGCCGGTCCAGAATCTGGTCAAGCTGGATGGTATGACCATCATCAGTCCGTTCCATTCGATCGGATTCGCTTCGGTATTTGATACGGAAGCCATTGGTTCGGTGGATGTGTCTACCGCCGGATTCGGATCGAGTTATGGAGGAAGAATCTCTTCGGTTATCGATGTGAAAACCCGGGTAGGAAACCGTCGCGAGTTTAAGGCTAAAACTACGGCAACCACTTTTGGATATGGACTTTTCGTGGAGGGACCTCTGAAAAAGATGACCGAAAAGGACCCGTCGTCGGTTTCCATCATTCTTTCCAATAAGGGCTCGTTCATCCGCGAGTCCTCCAAATTTTTCTACCCCTACCTTGACACCATGGGAATTCCTTTTCAGTACAATGATTTTTTCGGGAAGATCAGTCTGGTGGGCAGGAATGGCGATCAGCTCGATCTCACAGGTATCCATTTTACCGACGTGGCCGAGTATTCAGGTTTGATGAAAACAACCTCCGAAACCAGCGGGGGAGGGGCCCGGTTTCTGGCAACTCCTTCCGGTAGTCGTTTGCTCTTTGAGGAGGCGGTGAATTTCTCCGAATACCGGAGTGAATTTCTGGAAGAAGGGCGGCGACCCCGGCGAACACGCTATAATTCACTCGATGCCACAATGAAGGTGTTTTATAACGGCTCCCTGATGAAGCTGGAATGGGGAACGGAAATCAATGTCATCCACACCCTTCATATTTTCGCCGAAAAAAACCTGTATCAGGAAAAGCAATACTATACCACCGAATTGCTTACGTATGTCGATACTCATTTCGATACCGGGCGGTTTCTCATAGAACCCGGACTGCGCCTGCATTATTATGCCGATCAGTCCTATTTTTCTCCCGAACCCCGACTTAAAATCCGGTATCGTATCAGTGATTACTTGAATTTGAATTTTGCCTCCGGCCTTTATTCGCAAAATCTGGTTTCCACTACCTCATCCGATGATGTGGTCAATATTTTCCAGGGATATTATATCGGTCCCGGACTCGTTCAGGATACCTATCGGGGCGAATATGTCGATGATAAGATATCCCTTGCCTGGCATGGAGTGCTCGGATTGAGCTACTTCGGACCTGAAAATCTCAAATTATCTGTCGAAGGCTATGTAAAGGACTATTACCGCATGATCAATTTTAACCGGTACAAGATTTATGACCTGGTAGTGAATTCCCCTAATCAGGTGGAACCCTATCCCGAATACCTGACCAAGAGCTTTATTATTGAGAAGGGCTGGGCCTACGGAGTGGATTTTCTGGCAGACTGGAACACCGCCAACTGGAATGTATACCTGGCCTATTCGCTTGGATATGTAACCCGGGAGGATGAATTCATGGATTATGTCCCGCATTTCGACCGGCGACATAATCTGAACCTGGTTGCCGGGTATAAACTGGGCAAAAAAAAGACATGGGAACTAAAAACCAGATGGAACCTGGGGTCCGGTTTCCCTTTTACCCAGTCTTATGGAATTTTTGAAACTATGGTCACCGGATATGGCAGATTTACCCTCGATCCCACTGTTTCCGGTCAGGCGGTGATCTGGTACGGTCCGCTGAATGGGGGCAGGTTGCCGTGGTACCACCGATTGGACATCTCTGTTCAAAGAATATTCCAGGTATTTAAGAATCAAAGTATCGAGCTGAATTTCAGTGTGATGAATGTCTATAACCGGCTAAACGTTTTCTACATTGATCGGATCACGCTGAAACGGATCAATCAACTGCCGATACTGCCGACTGTAGGGATTAACTGGCGGTTCTGATTGGGCTGGGGCAATAAGGCAAAGGGCAAAAGGCAGAAGGCAGAAATTAGTCTTAAGAGATAGGAAATAAGAATCAAGTTGAGCTGTATTTAATACTTGATTCTTAATATTTTTGACCAATTTTTGCCTTTTGCCTTCTGCCTTCTGCCTTCTGCCCTTTTAAAGCAGCTTCCTATGGTTGCCGCACAGAATGCTCTACTTGTATAAACTCCTCGAGCCGTTCCACCATGCTTCGGCTGCCCACATAGAAAGGAGTGCGCTGGTGCAGGGACCCCGGTTTAATGTCGAGGATGCGGGTACGACCATCAGATGCCTTTCCTCCCGCTTGTTCGGCGATAAAGGCAATAGGGTTGCATTCGTATGCCAGTCTCAGTTTTCCATTGGGAGTGCTGGCGGTTGACGGATACATGAAAATCCCGCCTTTTAAAAGGTTACGATGGAAATCCGATACCAGCGAACCGACATATCTGGAGGTATACGGTCGTTGGGTTTCAGGGTCTATTTCCTGGCAGAACTTGATATATTTCTTAACACCTTCGGGAAACTTGATGTAATGACCTTCGTTTACCGAATAGATATTTCCGAAATCCGGGGTGCGGATATCCGGATGTGACAAGCAAAATTCGCCGATCGACGGATCGAGGGTGAACCCGTTTACCCCTTTGCCGGTGGAATAAACCAGCATGGTAGAAGACCCATAGATGACATATCCGGCGGCAACCATTCGGGTGCCCTCCTGGAGGAAGTCTTCATCGCAGGCAATATGGCCGCGGGGCGAAACGCGGCGGTAGATGGAAAAAATGGTTCCAATGGAAACATTTACATCAATGTTTGATGATCCATCAAGCGGATCCATCAGAAAAATATATTTGCCATCCTTTGAAACGTTATCCTCGAAGGTGATGATCTCCTGGTTTTCTTCCGTTACGATTCCGCATACTTCGCCGGTGGCTTGTAAAGCCGAGATAAATACCTCATCGGCAAAAACATCCAGCTTTTTTTGATCTTCGCCCTGCACATTGGTTATTCCCGATGCACCCAGGATATCCACTAGTCCGGCTTTATTGATTTTCTTGTTTACGATTTTCGCTGCGATGCCAAAATGGCTGAGCAATCTTGATAATTCCCCTTTCGCGTAAGGAAAATCAGTTTGTCTTTCAATGATGAATTCATTGAGCGTGGTAATGGAGTATCTTTTCATACTCCTAAAGTTGGCAACTTTATTTAAAGTTGGCAACTTTGCGGCCATGATAATACATAAATTCGGAGGAGGGATACTAAAATCCCCTGAAGCGGTCGGACAGATGGTGAATATTTTGCGTTCGGGCCCCATGCCCGCCGTGGTTGTCGTGTCGGCCCTGAATAAAATGACCAATGCGTTTGAAGGGGTTGCCCGTTCGTGGTTTGATCATGAAAATACCGAACCGGGCATGCAATTGATCCGTGGATATCATTTCGATATGGCTTGCCGGCTGTTCACAGATCCGGATGAATGCTGGAACACCCATTTGAAACCGATGTTTTCAGAGATTCAGTCCAAGCTTTCTGAGGATCCGGGAACTGATTTTGACCGGGCCTATGATCAGATCGTATGTTATGGAGAGCTTTTATCGACCGCCCTTTTGCGGACCTATTTTGAACAGAATGGTCTGGCACACCAGTATCTGGATGCCCGCACCGTAATTAAAACAGATTCAGTGTTTCGCGATGCGGGAATCGACTGGGATCAAACCCGGCAGTTGATCCGGCATCAGACCGCTGAAGCAGAATCGCAGGCCGTCGAAAATTTCCTCATTCTTACACAGGGATTTATCGGTAGTACCGCCAACATGGATTCTGTCACGCTGGGCCGCGAGGGCTCTGATTTTACTGCATCCATTTTCGCCTATTGTCTGGATGCGAAAGAGGTTTGGATTTGGAAAGATGTTCCGGGTATTCTGAATGCCGATCCGACCGAATTCTCCGATACGGTAAAAATTGATGAGATGAATTACCTGGAAGCCATTGAGCTGGCTTATTTCGGGGCCAAAGTGATTCATCCCAAAACCATCAAACCTCTGCAGAATAAGTCCATCCCTTTATGGGTCAGGGACTTTTGGCATCCGGAAGATTCCGGCACCCGCATTTTCGATTTGAAAACCATCCTGCCAACCGGTCCGGCCTTCATTTCCAAAAAGAACCAGTTGCTGATCTCTTTTCAGCCGCGTGATTTTTCCTTTATTGTGGAGGATATGATATCGGAAATATTTGCCCAGCTGGCCAGATTTCGTATCAAGGTAAACCTGATGCAACATGGTGCCATCAGTTTTACGATCTGTGTAACGGCCGACATGGATCGGGTGAACAGCCTGATTCAGTCCATGCTTCCCCGTTTCAGGATATTGTATAACAGTGATCTGGAGCTGATAACCATCCGAAGATATACGCCGGAGGCTATTGAGCGGATGACAGCCGGTCGCCGGATCCTGATTCAGCAGCTCAGCCGGAAAACGGCGCGGTTTGTATTGGCTTAGCGATCAAACTCCAGGGCGACGCCTTTAACCGATTCATCGAAGATTCCGTTGTCATAAACCAGATTGCCATTTACGAAAGTATGAGTGATTCTCGACCGCAGTGAAGTGTCTTCCAGCGGTGACCAGCCACATTTGTAATATATATTATGTGAATTCACCGTCCAGGGATCGTCGGGATCGATCAATACCAGGTCGGCAAAGTATCCCTCACGAATATACCCGCGGTTTTTAACCCGAAAAAGTTCGGCAGGGGTGTGGCACATTTTTTCTACGATAGTCTCCACCGGTATCCGGTTTTGATGGTGGAATTCCAGCATCACAGGCAGGGAGTGCTGGACCATGGGGCCACCGGATGCGGCTTTCGTATATATATTATCCTTTTCTGCCAGGGTATGAGGGGCATGATCCGTGGCAATGATATCTATTTTATTATCAATCAGCGCATTAATCAAGGCTTCCCTGTCTTCCGCCGATTTTATGGATGGGTTCCACTTGATCAGTGAACCTTTATCGGCATAATCCTGGTCGTCGAACCAGAGGTGGTGAATGCACACTTCGGAGGTGATCAGTTTATCTTTTACCGGCCCCGGGGGTTCCAGCAGTGCGATTTCGCGGGCAGTCGACAGGTGGATCACGTGCAGACGGGTGCGGTGCCGGCGTGCCAGTTCCACGGCAAACGAGCTGGATTGATAGCAGGCCTCGGCCGACCGTATCAGGGGATGGAATTCCATCGGAATATCATCACCATATACAGCGCGATATGCCTCCAGGTTTTCCCGGATGATTCCCTCATCTTCGGCATGGATGGCAATGGGCAGTTTCTTTATTTTGAATATTCCGTCGAGTGCGAGAGGATCGTCGACCAGCATATTGCCGGTGGAGGCACCCAGGAACACTTTTATTCCGCAGGTCAGGTGGGTATCGACGGCATGGAGTTCGGCGAGGTTGTTATTGGTGGCGCCGATATAGAAAGCAAAGTTGGCCAGACTTTTCCCGGCAGCCATCTCCCGTTTTTCATTTAGAAGTTCGCGTGTAGTGGTTTGGGGTATCGTATTTGGCATATCCATGAAGGAAGTGACCCCACCGGCGATTGCTGCTTTAGATTCGGTATAGAGATCGCCTTTATGCGTGAGACCCGGGTCGCGAAAATGCACCTGGTCGTCGATCACGCCCGGAATCAGCCATTTCCCTCTGGCATCGATCACCTCGGTGTCGGGGGTTGTGGGTGGAAAGGCAGAAGAGGGGTAGACTCTTGAGATGATCTGGTTCTCTATCGCCACATGGCCAACGAACCGTTTGCCTTCGTTGATGATCAGGGCATTGGTTATCAGATAGTTGCTCATTTTAGTTGCTGATGTGTTTAATATACCTGGCGCGCAAACTACTGATTTTCATATGAATGACACCCATAACGGCTTCGCTCATGATTCCTCCGCTCATTTTTGAGGATCCCAGTTCGCGATTAATAAATATGATAGGTACTTCGATGATTTTAAAACCGAGTTTCCAGGCTTTGAATTTCATTTCGATCTGGAACCCGTATCCTTTCATCCGGATCCGGTTCAGATTGATGGTTGACAGGAGTTTTTTTGACATGCAAACGAATCCGGCTGTTGAGTCCCTGATATTCATCCGGGTAACCAGTCTTACGTAATGGGAGGCATAATAGGAGAGCAGGAGGCGCCCTATAGGCCAGTTTACGATGGCTACGCCCTTGATATACCGGCTGCCGATAGCCATATCGGCGTTATTTTTCCTGGCGGCTTCATAAATCGGGATCAGGTCATTGGGGTTATGTGAGAAATCCGCATCCATTTCGAACACATATTGATAATCATGTTCGAGTGCCCATTTAAAGCCGGTGATGTAGGCGGTACCGAGGCCCATTTTGCCGGGGCGTTCGATGAGGAACAATCGTCCGGGGTAGTCCATGCGCATGGATTTAATGATTGCGGAGGTTTGGTCAGGCGAATTATCGTCGATAATCAGCACATGGAATTCTTTCTCCAGCTTATATATTATGGTAAGGAGGTTCCGGATATTCTCGGCTTCCTGATAAGTTGGAATAATAATAAGGGTGTCGGACACGTGATTTGGGTATTTCGGTTTACTATTGTTGAGACAAGAGCAGCTACGAAGATAGTGGATTTTGGGATAAAAGCAGCCGGGGTGGGGTAATTCGTTGGTAAGGTTGAAAAATATTGATCTGACAATAAGGTTTTTAGAAGAATTAGTGAAAAAAGTTTGCGGTTACGTTTGTGGAATTAAAGAGAACCCCTATATTTGCATTCCAATTTTGATGGATGTGTTCTTTAAACGGCTGGCAGATGTGGAAAAAAAAGTTGAAAATAAATTTGGAAGTTGAAATTTTTCCTCTATCTTTGCACCGCTTTTAGAAAACGATAAGTTCTTTGAAAAGATTTGAAGAGTAACAAAGGTCAGGTAAAGAAGAAGTCAATTCTTTTTTTATTGAATTTGATAATGATGAATCTTGAGCAATGATTTTACAATTACAACGAAGAGTTTGATCCTGGCTCAGGATGAACGCTAGCGGTAGGCTTAACACATGCAAGTCGAGGGGCAGCACAGGTAGCAATACTTGGTGGCGACCGGCGCACGGGTGAGTAACGCGTATGCAACCTACCTATAACTGGAAAATAGCCCTCGGAAACGAGGATTATTGTTCCATAACGTTCAGAGGCCGCATGGTTTTTGGACTAAAGCTCCGACGGTTATAGATGGGCATGCGTGACATTAGCTAGATGGTGAGGTAACGGCTCACCATGGCTACGATGTCTAGGGGGTCTTAAAGGATGATCCCCCACACTGGTACTGAGACACGGACCAGACTCCTACGGGAGGCAGCAGTGAGGAATATTGGTCAATGGGCGCAAGCCTGAACCAGCCAAGCCGCGTGAAGGATGACGGCCCTATGGGTTGTAAACTTCTTTTATACGGGAAGAACCCTCCGACTTGTCGGAGACTGACGGTACCGTACGAATAAGCATCGGCTAACTCCGTGCCAGCAGCCGCGGTAATACGGAGGATGCAAGCGTTATCCGGATTTATTAGGTATAAAGGGTGCGTAGGCGGACCTGTCAGTCAGTGGTGAAATACTAGTGCTTAACACTAGAACTGCCATTGATACTGCAGGTCTTGAGTACATTTGAGGTAGGCGGAATGTGTGGTGTAGCGGTGAAATGCTTAGATATCACACAGAACACCGATTGCGAAGGCAGCTTACTAAGTTGTAACTGACGCTGATGCACGAAAGCATGGGGAGCAAACAGGATTAGATACCCTGGTAGTCCATGCCGTAAACGATGATCACTCGCTGTACGTCCATTAGGATGTGTGGCTGAGCTAACGCATTAAGTGATCCACCTGGGGAGTACGGCGGCAACGCTGAAACTCAAAGGAATTGACGGGGGCCCGCACAAGCGGAGGAACATGTGGTTTAATTCGATGATACGCGAGGAACCTTACCTGGGTTTAAATGCAGGACGCAAGTCACGTGAAAGCGAGACCCTCCTTCGGGACGGACTGCAAGGTGCTGCATGGTTGTCGTCAGCTCGTGCCGTGAGGTGTCGGGTTAAGTCCCATAACGAGCGCAACCCTCATTGTTAGTTACCAGCGGATAATGCCGGGGACTCTAACGAGACTGCCACCGTAAGGTGAGAGGAAGGTGGGGATGACGTCAAATCAGCACGGCCCTTATATCCAGGGCTACACACGTGTTACAATGGCCAGTACAAAGGGCAGCTACCTGGTGACAGGATGCTAATCTCAAAAGCTGGTCTCAGTTCGGATCGAAGTCTGCAACTCGACTTCGTGAAGTTGGATTCGCTAGTAATCGCGCATCAGCAATGGCGCGGTGAATACGTTCCCGGGCCTTGTACACACCGCCCGTCAAGCCATGGAAGCCGGGGGTACCTAAAGTCTGTAACCGAAAGGAGCGGCCTAGGGTAAAACTGGTGACTGGGGCTAAGTCGTAACAAGGTAGCCGTACCGGAAGGTGCGGCTGGAACACCTCCTTTCTAGAGAAAGATTCATCAACCCTTTCGGGGGTATATCTTTATCTGACCTTACTCTTCATTTTTTATATAACCCAGAGCATAAGAGCTACGAGCTCTTTTTTATCAGTCCCGTAGCTCAGTTGGTTAGAGCACTACACTGATAATGTAGGGGTCCGCAGTTCAAATCTGCGCGGGACTACAAAATTATTGGGGGATTAGCTCAGCTGGCTAGAGCATCTGCCTTGCACGCAGAGGGTCAACGGTTCGAATCCGTTATTCTCCACGATTTGAGTGTTTAGTGTGTGTGTGATAAACTCTGGGGTTGGTTATTATGGTAGGAAATCTGGTTCGACTCCGGATGTAACCACGATTTCGGGAAACCGGAATAAGTTCTTTGACATATTGTAAGAAAATTCTAATTTAAAGGTAATAACTGAGATTACTCAGTGCCAAGAAAGTAAGTAAGAGCGTATGGTGGATGCCTTGGCTCTCAGAGGCGATGAAGGACGTGATAAGCTGCGATAAGTTGCGGGGAGTTGCAAATAAACTGTGATCCGCAAATGTCCGAATGGGGCAACCCAGTGCCGTGCGAACGGTATTATCCCGAAAGGGAAGCGAACCCGGGGAACTGAAACATCTAAGTACCCGGAGGAAAATAAAACAATAGTGATTCCCCAAGTAGAGGCGATCGAACGGGGAAGAGCCTAAACCGCAACAGTTTCGGCTGGGGCGGGGTTGTAGGACTGCTATCCGGAATCAATCTTCAAGTGGAACCTTCTGGAAAGTTGGACCATAGAGGGTGATAGTCCTGTACACGTACAAAGATTGATTTTTTGCAGTATCCTAAGTAGGGCGGGGCACGTGAAACCCTGTCTGAATCTGCCAGGACCATCTGGCAAGGCTAAATACTCCTGAGAGACCGATAGTGAACTAGTACCGTGAGGGAAAGGTGAAAAGAACCTCGAACAGAGGAGTGAAATAGTACCTGAAATCATGCGCTTACAAACGGTCGGAGTTCCGGTTTACCGGAATGACGGCGTGCCTTTTGCATAATGAGCCTACGAGTTACCGTTACTAGCAAGGTTAAGTATTTAAGATACGGAGCCGAAGCGAAAGCAAGTCTTAATAGGGCGTCTAGTTAGTAGCGGTAGACGCGAAACTTTTGTGATCTACCCATGGTCAGGTTGAAGTCCCGGTAACACGGGATGGAGGACCGAACTAATAAACGTTGAAAAGTTTTTGGATGAACTGTGGGTAGGGGTGAAAGGCCAATCAAACTGAGAAATAGCTCGTACTCCCCGAAATGCATTTAGGTGCAGCCTCGCGGTTGAGTCTGATAGAGGTAGAGCTACTGATAGGGCTAGAGGGCTTCACCGCCTATCAAACCCTGACAAACTCCGAATGCTATCAGATATACGCGGGAGTGAGGCGTTGGGTGCTAAGGTCCAGCGCCGAGAGGGAAAGAACCCAGACCATCAGCTAAGGTCCCCAAATGTATGCTAAGTTGTGGACTGAACGAGGTGCGGTTGCATTGACAGCTAGGATGTTGGCTTGGAAGCAGCCATTCATTTAAAGAGTGCGTAACAGCTCACTAGTCGAGCGACTGTGCATGGATAATAATCGGGCATCAAGCATGCTACCGAAGCTATGGACTTCAATTTATTGGAGTGGTAGGGGAGCATTCCAGTCTGCGTCGAAGGTGAATCGTAAGGTTTGCTGGAGCGTCTGGAAAAGCAAATGTAGGCATAAGTAACGATAAAGCAGGTGAGAAACCTGCTCGCCGATA
>JBBQOG010000041.1:0-14649 GCA_038330665.1 Bacteroidales bacterium | reverse complement strand
AGGGGGTACTCATACGGTTGAACAATGGAGCATTTTTCCTTTTTACCCTACTAAACGCATCTATACATCAGAAAATTATTTAATCTTTGTGCGATTTTTTTAACGGAACCAATCCAAAATGGCTGAGAATCTTGTAATTGTAGAATCACCTGCTAAGGCAAAGACTATTGAGAAATTTTTAGGGAAGGATTTTTTGGTTAAATCCAGCTACGGACACATCCGGGATCTGGCCAAAAAGGAGTTCGGTATCAATGTCAAAAAGAACTATGAACCACATTATATAATATCTCCTGATAAAAAAAAGGTGGTTGCCGAACTGAAGAAGCTGGCCCAGGATTCCGCAAAGGTGTGGCTGGCATCTGACGAGGACCGCGAAGGGGAGGCCATTTCATGGCACCTGGCTGAGGTATTGGGTATTCCCCCGGAAAAGGCACAGCGGATCGTGTTCCATGAGATCACCAAAGAAGCCATTCAAAAAGCTATCCTGAATCCCCGTCCCATCGACCAGAACCTGGTGAATGCGCAGCAGGCGCGAAGGGTGCTCGACCGTTTGGTGGGTTTCGAGCTGAGTCCGGTACTATGGAAGAAAGTGAAGCCGTCCTTATCGGCCGGCCGTGTACAGAGTGTGGCGGTGAGATTGTTGGTGGAGCGCGAACGTGAAGTGCTGAATTTTAATTCGGTTCCGATGTACCGCGCGGTGGCAGTATTTGAGGTAAAGGACCGCGACGGGAAAATCACGGAACTCAATGCCGAACTCGACAAGAAATTTACCACCCGTGAGGAGACCCTGGCATTCCTCGAAAGTTGCCGATCAGCTGAATTTGCCGTAGATGGCGTTGAAACTAAACCGGTGAGGAAATCTCCATCACCACCGTTTACCACTTCAACCCTTCAGCAGGAGGCGAGCCGGAAATTCGGGTTCTCGGTTTCTCAAACCATGACCATTGCCCAAAAATTATACGAAGCCGGTAAGATCACCTATATGAGAACCGATTCGGTAAACCTGTCGGATCTGGCCCTCAACACCACGAAAAAAGAGATCCTCAGCGAATACGGTGAAAAATATCTGAAAACCAGGCAATATAAGACCAAATCCAAAGGTGCACAGGAAGCTCACGAGGCCATCCGACCCACTTATATGGAAAACCATGATGTTCCCGGTGCCGCTAATGAGAAGAAATTATATGAACTGATCTGGAAGCGCACCATTGCCTCCCAGATGAGCGAGGCCCTTTTGGAAAAGACCACCGTAAATATCCGGATATCAAACCGCAAGGAGACGCTGGTTGCTACAGGTGAGGTATTACTTTTCGACGGATTTATCCGGGTTTACCGGGAAAGTTCGGATGAGGAGAACGGCGAAAACGGCTCCGGCCTGATTCCGCCACTCAAACAGGGAGAGGTCCTGCCGCTGGAATCCATGGAGGCCATGCAGCGTTTCTCACATGCCCCGGCCAGATATACCGAGGCCAGCCTGGTAAAAAAACTGGAGGAGCTCGGTATCGGCCGTCCTTCTACTTTTGCGCCGACTATTTCCACCATCCAGACCCGTGAATACGTGGTCAAGGAGGATCGCCAGGGTACCGAGAGGAGCCTTGATGGCATGAAACTCAAGGATGGCAAGATTACGGGCTTTGTAAAGAAAGAAAAAACCGGATTTGAAAAGTCGAAGCTGTTTCCCACCGATATCGGGATGGTCGTCAATGACTTCCTGACCGAGCATTTTGGCAATATCGTCGATTTTAATTTCACCGCTACGGTGGAGGCCGAATTTGACTCGATTGCCGATGGCAAGATGGTCTGGTACGAAATGATTCATCGTTTTTATAAGCCCTTTCATGAACAGGTGGTTTTGACTGAAAAAAACTCCTCACGCAGTTCCGGCGAGCGGTCGCTGGGGAACCATCCTGAAACCGGGGAGCCGGTTATTGTAAAGATCGGCCGGTACGGTCCGATGGCCCAGATCGGCGTGGCCAATGAAGATACAAAACCCCGTTTTGCCCGGTTGGCAAAAGGCCAGCTCATCGAGACCATCACGATGGACGAAGCGCTCAAGCTTTTCGCTCTTCCGCGTTCGATCGGTGAATTTGAAGAGGCAACCGTCACGGTTGGCGTCGGGCGCTTCGGTCCCTATATTCGCCACAAGAGTGCCTTCTATTCCCTCAAAAAGGGAGTCGATGATCCCATGACCGTAGACATCGAACGAGGCATCCAGATCATCACGGAAAAAAGATTGGCCGATATCATGAAGGTGATACGCGAGTATCCGGAAGAACCTGAACTTAAGGTGCTTAACGGACGGTTTGGTCCCTATATTTCCTATCAGAAGAAAAATTTCAAGATTCCCAAAAGCCAGGATCCGGCTGCTTTAAGTCTGGATGACTGCAAAGCCCTGATTGCGAAGAGTTCAAGCGATAAAAAATAGTTGAATATGCCCTCTTTACAGGAAATCCTGCACTATTTTGATCCTGTGGGTCCGCTGGCCGTTCATACTGATGACCGGATCATTCATCCGGTTTCGGAACGCATGGAAATACACCGGAAAACGGGTCCCTCCCCGGATTTGGGCCGTGCGAAAATTGTGTTCGGTGGAATCGGAGATCCCTTAGTGGCCAATGAGATCCGATCCTGCCTGTATGGTTTGGCGAGTGCCTTTCCGCCTGGTGAGCTGGTCGATCTGGGAAATTTCAGGGAAGGGAAAACCGGCGCTGACACGCGTATCGGACTGACCGATGTGATTACTGAATTGGGCAAGGCTCACAAAATTATGATCTGGCTCGGTCGCGATACCCATGAGGTACTCACCTTCTGCAAAGCATACCAGAAACTGGAAACGCCCTATAACCTGGCTGTGATCGATTCGATTCTGGATATCATGCCTGAAATTCATGCCGAAAAGGGCCATTATCTGAATGAACTGATTGCCAATCCTGACAGTGGTCTTTTCGACTTTGTGCACCTGGGTTACCAAACCTACCTGAACGATTCCGGAAGCTTCGACCGCATGGGGGAATTGTATTTTGAGCACCACCGGCTCGGTGAATTGCGTGCGGATATCCGCGAAGCAGAACCGGTATTCCGAAATTCCGATCTGCTGGTTTTTTCGATGAATGCCATCAGGCAACCGGAAGCCCCGGGGGTATCCTTTCCCTCGGCCAACGGTTTTTCGGCCGAAGATGCCTGCCAGCTTTCCCGTTTTGCCGGGCTAAGCGACAAGCTCACGCTCTTTGCGGTGACCGGTTTTCAGCCAGAATGCGATCTGGGAGCCCAGACCACTGCGCTGGCCGCCCAGATGATCTGGCATTTCCTGCAAGGGGTATTCCTGCGCAAGTTCGATTATCCCTTTGGCGACATCCTGCTTTATCAGAAATATTTGATCAATCTTCCAAATACGGGGTTTAATCTGACATTTTTTAAAAGTCCGGCTTCGGGCAGATGGTGGGTAGAAGTTCCTTATCCGGATACCAAATACCCGCGGTCCCTTTACGTAGCCTGCTCTGCAAGGGATTACCAGATTGCGAGCGACGGGGAGCTGCCGGACCGTTGGTGGAATCATTACAGGAGACTTTCTTGAGCACTTTAGCATACTTAATGCAAACCCTTTGCGTTATTGGTATTGCTGCGTATTTATTTTTTCGCTTATCTTTACTGACTTAAATCCAAGCATGAAAAGTTTGCGGTCGAAATTTCTCCTTATACTGGCCCTGGTTGCACTTGGGGGAGTTCCTGCTTTTTCGCAGCAAGATCCTCAGTTCACCCACAATATGTTTAATCATTTGTCGGTGAATCCGGGTTTTGCCGGAAGTGAGGGGGTGCTTAGTGCCGGGATGATCAACCGCCAGCAATGGATGGGTTTTGCCGGTAACCCGAAAACAACCCTTTTCAGTGTCAGTACGCCGGTGAAACCTTTTGGCATTTCCAGTGGGGTGGGGCTCAATTTTATGAATGATAACCTGGGGGTTGAAACGAACATGGCTATCACCGTGGATTACGCCTACCGGATGGATATTGGCGACGGAAAGCTGGGGATCGGAGTGAATGCAGGCCTGTTAAGCCGGGCACTCGACGGTACCAAATGGTTCATCCCCGACAGCGACAATCACATGGCCGCCGCCAATGATCCGGCTATTCCCAGTTCACTCGTGACCTCGTTGACCTTTGACATGGGATTGGGTCTTTTTTATAATACTGATAAATTCTATGCCGGGTTATCCACCACGCACCTTCTTGAGCCGGTGGTGGACTATGGTTCTGAGGCCAAGCTGAAAATGAAAAGGCACTATTATGCAACGGCAGGTTACCTGTTCAAACTTGCCAATCCGATATTTGAAATTCAACCTTCTCTGTTCGCTAAATCCGACGGAGCTTCCTTTCAGATGGATGTTAATGTTTTGATGCTATACAATAAAAGATTTTGGGGAGGCGTTTCCTTCAGGCCCGGAGATGCCATAGCTGTTTTAGCCGGTACAGAGCTTCCTAACGGATTGAGAGTTGGAATATCCTATGATTTCACAACTTCTGCCATAGGTGCATATAGTAACGGAACGGTTGAATTTATGCTTGGATATAGCCTGGAAGTGGCTACGGATAAGTTTTCGCAGCGCTACAAAAGTGTGAGGTTTTTATAATTGACTCGTTTATAAAATTATGAAGAAGCTAGTTTTCCTGAGTTTGTTTGCACTCATGGTTCTGACCGAATGCCGCGTATCCAATACGGGTAATGGCGAGCTGATTGGTGTGCAAAATAGAGAAAAATGGTTCGAATATGATCCATACGGTATGGTCAAGATACCAATGGGCTCATTTGTGGTCGGGCCGAATGACGAGGATCCCACCTTTGCTATGAATTCACAGTCGAAAACCATTTCGGTGGATGCTTTCTGGATGGATGAAACCGAAATCACCAATAATGAATACCGCCAGTTTGTGCATTGGGTAATCGATTCACTGACCCGCAAAACCCTTGGGGACCAGTTTCCGGATGAATACCTGATATCCGAAGATAAGAATCAGAATCCTATCGACCCTCCGTATATCAACTGGGAGACCAAAGTCGATACCCGTGACCCGGAAGTCCTGGCCGCCATCGAAACCATGTACATTCCTGAAAACGAACGTTTTTTCCGTCGTAAACAGATTGATACCAGAAAACTGGTTTACTCTTATCAGGATATTAATTATCAGGAAGCTGCAAAAGCCAAACATAACTTTAACCGTTCGATCCAAAATTCCGATAAGTCGGTGACCTATTATCAGGATCAAGACATCGCATCTGACCGCTCGAAATTTGTTAAATCCTACTCAATCAATATCTATCCTGATACGCTTTGCTGGATTTCTGACTTTACTTACAGCTACAATGACCCGATGGCCAAAATGTATTTCTGGCATCCGGGATTCGATGATTATCCGGTTGTGGGTGTCACCCAGGAACAAGCTTCCGCTTTTTGTATCTGGAGAACCCAGCAGTTTAACAATTATCTGCTTACCACCAAGGGAAATGCTGTCGTTCAGAACTGGAGACTACCGACCGAGTATGAATGGGAATATGCTGCCCGTGGTGGCCGCAATTTGTCGATGTATCCGTGGGGAAGCCCTTATTTATGGGATTCCAAAACCGGATGCTGGCTGGCTAATTTTAAATCACAGCGAGGAAATTACCTGGTTTATGGTCCGAAAAAAGGCGACTATTTCATGAAAACCTCACCGGTCGGATCCTTCCAGCCCAACGATTACAACCTTTATGACATGGCCGGGAACGTGGCGGAATGGACCAGTTCCGCGTTTGATGAGGCTGCTTACAGCTTTACCCACGATCTGAACCCGAACTACGAATACAATGCCCTGCCTAATGAATCACCGGTGATGAAGAGAAAAGTGGTTAGAGGCGGTTCATGGAAAGACATTTCCTTCTATCTCCAAAATGGCACGCGTTCCTATGAATATCAGGATTCAGCAAAATCCTATATCGGGTTCCGCAGTGTTCGTTCAACCATGGGTATCGAAAAATAGTAAACATCGCAAAAGGACGCATTTATGTGTCCTAACTTAATCTTTAATTATATGAAGATCAGAGAATTTGTTCAGCAAAAGTGGTGGAAAAACTTTATGGGTTATCTCTATAGCTGGGGTGCTAGCATCGTGATGATCGGAGCCTTGATGAAACTCGAACATTTTCCGCTTTCCAGTTATTTCCTCATTGCCGGGCTGGGAACGGAAGCCATTATTTTCTTCTTTGCCGGATTTGAACCTTTACCTGAGGATTGGGAATGGGACCGGGTATATCCCGAATTGGCCGACAAAACCGCCAAGGTGGAGAGAAAGGTCGTCCGTCCGGTAGCCGGTGGCACGCCAACCCAACGGTTTGATGAAATGCTGGCCAAAGCTGAAATCTCTCCTGAATTGTTCACCAAATTGGGCAATGGAATGCAGAAATTGGCTGAAACCTCCAATAAGATGTCCGAAATTTCTCATGCGCATATTGAAACGCAAACTTTTACCGCCAGTATCAAGAAAGCTTCGGATAACCTCAACAGCTTTGGTGATGCCTATAAGCGTTCCACGGATGAACTGAACCATTCAGCGGCTTCTCTTACCTCGTCCTATACCAAAACCGCCGAGATGATCGGTAAAATGAGTACCAGTAACAACGGTTACGCCGACCAGCTGGAAAAAATGAACAAAAACCTGGCAGCCCTCAATTCGGTTTATGAATTGCAGCTCCGGGGTGAAGATTCACATCTGAAAACCTCGAAGGCCCTACATGAAGGACTGGATTCCATGATCGAAAACCTTCAGGCTTCGGTACAAAATACCAAACAGTATCGTGATGAGGTAGATAAATTGGGTAAGAAATTGTCGGCCCTCAATAAGGTTTATGGCAACATGCTTACGGCAATGAATGTGAAAGAAAATATTTAATCTGCTGAATAGCTGATATATATACTATGGCACACACCAGACTGACCCCCAGGCAACGAATGATCAACATGATGTATTTGGTGCTGACGGCTTTGCTGGCATTGAATGTGTCCAGAGAAACTCTGGATGTAATTGCTCGGGTCGACAGAAGCCTTAACCAATCGGTTGAAAGCTTTGCTGCAAAAAACAGACTTACCTATGCGGCCTTCAATAATGCGTACGAATTAAATAAGGCAAAGGTAGCTCCCTATAAGGCAAAGGCGGATTCCATCCAAATTCGTACTCAAAAAGTCATTGATAGGATCACGGAATATAAACTGAAAATTGTGAAGGAGGCTGATGGTCCGGAAGGCCGGCTCGATAGCATTAAGAATCAGGACCAGCTGAATATTCCGGCTCAGATCATGCTCGTGGAACAGATTGAAGCCGGTGGCAAACGAATGAGCCGCGCAACCGACCTCCGGAACAATATGGAGGATTACAGCAATTTTCTTGTTTCCGAAGTTGATCCGGGTGATACCACGCTAATCATTGCAGTCCGGAACAGCCTGGCCATTCATGACCCGAAACCTACCCGGTCGCGCGATAACGGACGTACCTGGGAACAGAATAATTTCGAATACCTGCCTCTGATCGGGGTAATCACCCTCATGACCAAAATGCAGTCGGATGTGCGGAATGCGGAATCCGATGTGTTGAATTACCTTTACCGGAACATCGATGCTCAGTCGTTTAAGTTTAATATGCTTAATCCGGTGGTGATCCCCAAGACTTCAAGAACGGTGGTCCAGGGAAGCCCCTATGAAGCGGATGTTTTATTGGCAGCATTCGATACTACCATCAGCCCCAGGATTACGGTGGGCGGACAGGTGCTTCCTTATCGGGAAGGACACGGAATTTATTCGGTTACTACCTCCAAACCCGGCTTGTTCGAATGGAGCGGTGTGATTAATTTTACCGGCCCGGATGGAGCCAACAGACCTTATTCCTTTAAGGATAGCTATGAGGTGATTCCACCGGTGCTGATTGCTGCACCCACCAAAATGAACGCCTTTTACAAGGGGGTTGACAATCCGCTAAAAATCAATGCGGTCGGAGCATCAGCCAAGGATATTACCGTCAATATGACCAATGCCGAGATCAAACAGACCGGGGATTTTATGTATGTGGTCAGGCCGTTAAAAGCGGAAGGTGAAGCCATACTGACTGTAACCGCCACGATCAACGGTCGTACCCAGACTTATCCCCCGGAAAAATACCGTCTCTTTAAGGTTCCCGATCCAACCGCCAAGGTGGGAGGGAAAAGCAGTGGAAAAATTGAGAAGAATGTTCTTCAGGCCCAGACGGGTGTGGTGGCAGAACTGGAAAACTTCCTGTTCGATATGAAGTTTGAAGTCAAAGGATTCCGGGTGATGGTTTTTTCGACCGGCAACTTTGTACAGGATCAGCCCTCCAACAGTGCAGCCTTTACTACTGAGCAAAAGAACCTCATCAAATCCAGGAAACGTGATGATGTAGTGCTCATCAGAGATATTTTAGCAGTCGGTCCGGATGGGATCCCACGTACCCTTAACGACATCAGTTTTACAGTACAATAGAAATCGGAATTATGAAAAAGATAGGAATTTTATCCATAGCCCTGTTGGTTTTAACGGTGACGATGCCTTTGGCTGCTCAGGTTACCGATAGCTCCAAACTTACGGATCAGTCGACCTGGTCGGGAATCGATATGGTTTACAAAAAGGAACATACCTTCAACAAGAAACCCATTGAATACCCTCATGTAAGGGAGGCCGACATCATGTGGTCGAAAGTGGTTTGGCGGATGATCGACATGCGCGAAAAAATGAACCAGTCGTTCTACTTCCCCACCAAATCCATCGGCGACCGGATGAACCTGATCGACCTGCTCCTGCAGTCGGTTAAGGATGGCGGGCTCACTGCTTATTCCACCATGGACGATTTTAATGAGTTCAAAGAGCCTGTCTCTTTTGAGCAGATCATGAAGAATTTTGACGCCAAGGACCGTAAACTTGGTGTACTGAACGTGAATACCGGCATGACTGATACTACCCTGATCAAAGGGGAGATGCGTACTGATGAGGTTCTACAGCTTCTGGTAAAGGAAATGTGGTTCTTCGATCGCAAGCGTTCGGTGATGGACGTCCGGATTATCGGGATCTGCCCGATCCGTGTGTATTATGAACCGGAGGATGTAAATAAGGAAAACATCCAGAAAAAGAAACTTTTCTGGATTAAATATCCGGAGGCCCGTCCGTTCCTGGCACAAAAAGAAGTGTTTAATACCTATAACGACGTGGAAAACAGGAGCTTCGACGAGATCTTCTACAAGCGTTTCTTCCATGGATTTATCGTTCAGGAGAGCAACGTTTACAACAACCGTATTGTGGAAGACTATACCATGGGGTTGGAATCACTGCAGGAAGCCCAGCGGATCGAGAACCTGATCTTCCAGTTTGAGTACGATTTGTGGGAATACTAAAAGGACTTACCTCTTAGATATATTTCTCGCCACCACGGAGTTTCACTTCGTCGACTATCTGCCTGATCTGTTGTTCGTCTTCCTTGCGGCAGATCAGCAGCACATCATCGGTATCCACAATGATATAATCATCGAGGCCCTGTACAACCGTGAGTTTGTTTTTGGGTACATGAATCACATTGCGGTTTGCCTGGAAGGTGATGGTCTGGCCATTACCGATACCATTTTCAGATTCGTCGTGTAACAGGTGGTCATACAGGCTACCCCAGGTTCCGATGTCGGACCAGCCAAAATCGGCACACAGCACATACACATTCTCGGCTTTTTCCATGATGCCGATATCTATGGATACCTTATCACAGGCTCCGTATACCTGCGCGATAAATGCGGCTTCTTCGGTGGTCCCGTAAAAGCATGCTCCGTCTTGGAATAAGCCCTGTGTTTCCGGCAGGTATTTCTCGAATGCGGCCGTGATGGAAGGCAACGACCAGATAAACATTCCCGAGTTCCAGAAGAAATCCCCGCTCTCCAGAAAGATCTTTGCCAGGTCGAGATTCGGTTTCTCGGTAAAGGTTTTAACCTTACGAAGACTGGTATTTTCATTGACCAGATCATGCCCGTTTACCTGGATATACCCGTATCCGGTTTCCGGACGGTTGGGCATGATTCCGAGTGTGAGCAGGACATCCTGATTTTTCACGAATTCAAGGCCTTCCAGCACCACGCGGTTGAATTCTTTTTCGTCGGCAATCAAGTGATCCGAAGGGGCCACAATGATGTTGGCATTCGGGTTCATCCGGGCAATCCGCTGGTTGGCGTAGGCGATACAGGGTGCCGTATTTCTCCGGAGCGGCTCGAGCAGGATTTGCTCGGGCTTGAGTATAGGTATCTGTTCCAGGATCAGGCTCCCGTATTCTTCATTCGTGACAATGAGAATATTTTCGAGGGGGCATATTTGGTTGTATCGATGAATGGTTTGCTGCAGCAGTGTCTGACCGGTACCCAGAATATCCAGGAACTGTTTTGGGCGGCTTTTGCGGCTGTATGGCCAGAACCGGCTGCCGATTCCTCCTGCCATAATCACACAGAAATTATTATTGTCCATGTTCCTAAGATACTAATGTTTCCTTTACCTCCGCCAGGGCATGAACAGAATAAATACGGAAAGAAACTGTTTCACGGCATTGATAGCGTTTTCTAAGTTTCTTGCCTTTTATAAAGCTTTTCCCGTTTCTCAGCGTAAAGATCGTACCTTCCGGAAGATCCGCCACCCGGACGATTCCGGACTCTTCCAATCCCTTGCCCAGCAACCGGTTTAATTGTTCTGAAGATCCCGACCCGATTAATTTACGCTTGAAATAATGCTGATAAATGACCGTATTAAGTTCCGGCTCAAACAGCTTGCTCTGCAGGACCTCAGCCAGCATTTTCCGAAATTCATCACGCCATTCGGGACCGTGTGGCCGGGCCCGTCGACCGTGCTTTTTCCAGTTGCGGTAATGGGCAATTTCATGGGCCAGGGTGATCAGGAATTCCACCGGATGCAGATCATGATTCATGGTAATGTAAGCCGGCCGGTTATTGCGCGGCACCCTGAAGTCTCCATGCTTGCTCCTTCGCGAACGGGCCAGAAGAACTGGAACCGGTGACTCAGCCAACCAATGGTTAACCAATTCAGCACTTCCTTCCGGCAGCCGTGTTTTCCAAAAATCCGAAGGCCCGGTATTAATCTTCATTTTGATATACAGATAGTTATGGCAATTTTGATTTTTATTGCCGGGCAATATTACATAATTTATTACTATCTTGGATTAAAATTTAATTGGAAATGGGCCTGCTAACCAGCTTGGGCAAATATCTGCTTTTTGTGCGAAAGATCTTTTCGAAACCCGAAAAGCACGGGATCTATATACGCCAGGTTTTTAGGGAAATCGACAAACTGGGTGTATCCTCACTGGGCATTGTCGCCATCATCTCCTTTTTCATCGGGATGGTAGTCATTATCCATATGGCCTCCAATCTGGCCAATCCACTGGTTCCTACCTCCTATAAATCCTATATCACCCGTGATGTGCTCGTGCTGGAATTTTCCTCCACGGTACTTTGCCTGATATTAGCCGGTAAAATCGGTTCCAACATCTCTTCGGAACTCGGCACGATGCGGGTGACTGAACAGATCGATGCATTGGAGACCATGGGGATCAACGCAGCTGCCTACCTGGTTCAGCCTAAAATCATCGCCATGATGCTTGTGGTGCCGGTTTTGGTATTACTGAGCATCTTCATCGGACTGATCGGGGGCTGGGCAGTTTCCGTCTTTGGTCATCTGATGACGAATGCGGATTTTATCATAGGAATCCGACATGGATTCGATCCGTTTCTCATTACTTATACCCTGGTTAAATCACTGGTTTTTGCCTTTCTGATCACCTCTATCTCGGCCTATTTCGGTTATTACTCTAAAGGCGGGGCACTGGATGTGGGCCGGTCGAGTACGTTGGCGGTTTCCTATAGCATGATCATGATCCTGGTATCCAATTACCTGATTACACAAGTGATGCTCGGATGATCAGGGTTGAACACATATCGAAATCTTTTGAACAGAAAAATGTGCTGCACGATATTTCCGTGGTTTTTGAAGAGGCCCGGACCAACCTGGTCATTGGTCAGAGCGGATCCGGCAAAACGGTGTTATTGAAATGCCTGATTGGCATGCTGGATCCTGATGAAGGAGAAATCTGGTATGGAAACCAGCAGTTTACGGGTATGGACGGAGGTCGCCAGCGGAATTTCAGACAGCAGATGGGTGTGGTTTTTCAGGGAGGTGCCCTGTTTGATTCTTTTACGGTGGAGCAAAATATCAGGTTTCCGATGGATTTTTTTACCGACTGGAGCCGTGAGCAAAAGCAGGAAAGGGTGAATTTCTGCCTGGAAATGGTTCAGCTGCCCAAATCCAATAAATTGTTGCCTGCGGAGCTCAGCGGGGGAATGAAAAAGCGGGTAGCTATCGCCCGCGCCATCGCTCTGAACCCCAGATACCTGTTTTGTGATGAACCCAATTCCGGCCTCGATCCTCAAACCGCCATCGTGATTGACAACCTCATACGCGAAATTACGGTTGAATTCGGGATCACCACGGTGGTCAATACGCATGATATGAATTCTGTGATGGAAATCGGCGATCATGTTTTGTTTCTTGCCGATGGGATCAAGGAATGGGAAGGCTCCAGCAAAGAAATTCTTCAGAGTGATAACAAAACTCTAAACGATTTCGTTTTCGCCTCAGAACTGATGAAGAGAATACGATGAACAAAATCTATCCCTTACCCCTGTTACTGATCTTCCTGATTTTTTTTTCCTGCGGCGAAGAACGCGCAAAATCAAAACAGGGGATCCTTTCCGAACAAAAGATGACCGAATTGCTGGTGGATACGCACCTTGCAGATGCAGTTCTGTACATCGACAATTCCCGGTCCGACGAGAAGCGCGATAAAGCCTTGTTTTATTATCCATCGGTGTTGGAAAAGTACGGTATTACGAAGGCTCAGATGGATTCTTCCGTGGTCTGGTATATGAAGAATCCTGACGCTTATACAAGGGTTTATGCCGCCGTGGTCAAGGAACTGCAGGATATGCAAAAGGAGACCAAACCGGTCGTAGATAAGGAGTAAGGTTCTGCTATGCGAAAATTCTCTGCCCACCGGATCTTTCCGGTCACCGGTCCCCCGATCCGCTTCGGGATCATCGAAACTACCGATGACGGTACCATTCTGAATATAAGGGATACGGGTGGACATCCTGTCGAAGAGGCCGGTCTTGAATTTTATCCCGGCATGATCATTCCGGGGATGATCAACGCACATTGCCACCTGGAGCTGTCGCATCTCAAAGGAAAGATCCCGGAAAAAACCGGGCTCACGGAATTTGTGGCCAGAGTGAGTCAGATCCGAACATCAGATCCGGCAGCTATTGAGCAGGCACTGGAAGCTGCCGACCGGATGATGTACCTGCAGGGGGTGTCGGGGGTGGGCGACATCAGCAATAATACGATGACGCTGGTGGCCAAAAGGAGCAGTCCGGTCCGTTATCATACATTCATCGAAGTATTTGGTTTTGATCAGGCCACTTCAACCGTTCGGTTTAAAAAGGCCTTGGAATATGCAAATGCCTTTTCGGAAGCCGGATTGCGGTGCTCCCTTTCCCCCCATGCTCCGTATTCGGTAGGAGTGCACCTGTGGGAAATGCTATCTGAAGCAAAGGAGTTAACCCGTCGAATCAGCATTCATCATGAGGAGAGCAAGGATGAGCTCGAATTGCTGAATACCCGGAGTGGAGCCATGGCCGGGAGTTTCCTCCAGGCTGGTTTTGATATTGCCTCCTTGCCGGAAGGGGCAGCCGATACGCTGGCATTACTTGGGAAATATGTCCCGGAGGCCGACTGGATACTGGTGCACAATACCCTGACCGATCCCTTACCGGATCCATCAGACCTGAAGCCCGGGGTTTTCTGGGTGCTGTGT
Organism: Bacteroidales bacterium; assembly: GCA_038330665.1. Lineage (GTDB taxonomy): Bacteria > Bacteroidota > Bacteroidia > Bacteroidales > UBA12481 > UBA12481. Next base: position 705 of record JBBQOG010000041.1, on the reverse strand, counting down.
CCCCGCTCCAATCAGTATATCGGGAATGTTTTACCGGATATTGCCGGGTTTGCCCAAAGCGGACTAAAGGTATGCCTGGGCACAGACAGCCTGGCTTCGAATCACAGCTTGTCGGTATATGATGAAATGATGGCCGTACAGGCAGTGGCACCGGAAGTGCCTTTTGAAACCCTTTTAAAATGGGCCACGATCAACGGAGCCCGGGCCCTGGGTATGTCGGACCAGCTCGGCAGCCTGGAACCAGGTAAAAGACCGGGTTTGGTGAATCTTCCCATCTTTGATTGGGAACGGAACCGCCTGGTTGCCAGTGGTGGTTTAAAACGCTTGATATAGCTATTCGAAGCCTTTCGAACGCATGTAATCGGGTGCCTCGGTCCCGAAACGGTGAATGTAATTGGTTAGCCAACTCATCATGAATTCAATCATTTCCAAACAAAAGGTGCGATCCCCCTGACTGTAGCGTTCCTGGAAGCGGGAGATTTCATGGGTAAACCGCTGATGTTCCTTTTTATACTCAAATAACACGATGCCGGGGGCATCGCGTATGGCCATTTCCTTTTTCGCGAAATAATCTTCAATATAAAAACCGAGACGGTGGAAGATCATTGGTAGCAGGGTCTCGCAGTTATTCGAATTATAATTGTCGATCAATTCGTTTACGATCTCCAGATAGTTTCTCCTGTGATTATCCAGGTAGTTTAACCC